>JAYTDE010000001.1:0-6002 GCA_043736195.1 Burkholderiales bacterium
ACGGATTGTCACGCCGGTATTCGAAGACTGGAATGCCAGCGCGGGCAAGTTCAAGATCATCAGCTTTCACGCCAAGAAGGCGCGCGGCATGATGGTGCGCTATGCCAGCAAACAGCGCGTGACGAAGGTGGAAAAACTGAAGAAATTCGATGCTGCCGGCTATGCTTATGCGGCGCACGCTTCGAGCACGGATCGCTGGGTGTTTCGACGCCTTGCGGCGACTTGAGCAACGCTTGATCACACGAAATCATTGCATTCAAGGAGAACAGATGGCCACCAAAAAATCCGGCAAACGCAGCGCGCTCGAACAGGGCCGCATCGACCTCGCAGCCGCATTGCGCTGGGCCGCGCGCCTGGGCTTGAACGAAGGCGTGTGCAACCATTTCAGCCTGGAGCTGGCGCCCGATCGTTACCTGATCAACCCGCAGGGCCTGCACTGGGGCGAGGTCAGCGCCGGCGACATCCTGCTGATCGACGCCGCCGGCAACATCGTCGATGGGCGCCATGCGCTGGAACCGACCGCGTTTTTCATTCACAGCCATATCCATCAGGCCAACCCGCATGCCAAATGCGTGATGCATACCCACATGCCGTTCGCCACCGCGCTCACGCTGGTCACCGATGGCCGGGTGGAATGGTGCAACCAGAACGCATTGCGCTTTTATGGGCGCATCGCCTACGACGACCAGTACAACGGCGTGGCGCTGGACGCCGCCGAGGGCCGGCGCATCGCCGCGCAACTCAAGGGGCGCGATGTGATGTTCATGGCCAGCCACGGCGTCACCGTGGTCGGATCCTCGGTGGCCTGGACCTTCGACGATCTCTACTACCTCGAACGTGCCTGCATGCATCAGGTACTGGCGCTACAGGCGGCCGCCGGTCGGCCATTGCGCGTAATCGCGCCGGATTTGTGCGCACGGGTGGCGGCGCAAATCGCCGGTGAGCGCCAGCAGAGTGAGCTGTTTTTCGCGTCGATCCAGCGCCTGCTCGACCGCGACGAGCCCGGCTGGTCCAGGCTTTAGGAAAACGCCGATCAAGTCCCCGGACTACGGACTCTCGAACGAAGAGTCGTATCGATTCAACATCTTGCAAGAGCGGCTTTCTCGACCTACGGACGTGTTCAGTGTTTCCTTAGGCGCCGCCCGTAGTGCTCTCCGTACTAACTTCCGACGCCAGCAGCTGGCGCGCATCGGCCGGTGTTGCGATCACGAATGCGGCGACGCCGCGGACGCGGCGCGTCAGCATCAAGAGGTCGTGATCCTTGGTGATCAGGCAGCGTGCGCCGCAGGCCTGCGCAAGTTCGAGAAACGGCTGGTCGTGGCGGTCACGGCAGCGTGGCAAGGGTGGCATGGTTGCGCCTGGAACTGCATCGAACTCGCAAGCGAGCGAGCGGCAGGCGTCGAGGATAGCGGCGCGGTCGGCTGGCGCGATTGCGAAACGCCCGAGCCGGTAGCCCAGCACGCGCGCCAGCTCGGCCAGACCGAACGCGTCGATCGTCGCCTGCAATCGCCCGACCCGCAAGGCCGTGCCCAGCCACAATACGCCCGCATCGCGAAACACCAGTAAATCCAGCCAGATATTGGTGTCGAGCACCAGGGTTGCCGGGTGCGCGCCGATCGGCGCTGCAGCTTGCAGCACAGCGTGCGCCGTTTCCAGCGTCAAGTCCTGGCGAAGTCGAGACTGTCGTCGGCTGCGCCAGGGGCAGCCGGCATAGGCGCATCGCTCGCGGTCAGACGGTCAAGATCGGCGCGAATCACCGCGGTATCAATCGCCACGCGCCCCTGGTAGCGCAGCAAGATGCGTGAGGGCAAATCCACCAGCCGAGGCTCGGCTGAGCGCATGTTCGCCGCCACATTGAGCACTGGTGCCAGATGAGTCGATTTGAAGCCCGGATGCGCGCGTTCGAAGGCATCGAGAATCGCATTGTTGGCTTTGGCGATGCCCGACAGCAGCTCGGCAAGTTGCTGGTTGTCCATGACTGCTCCGGCGTGGTTGGAAGGGCGCAGCATAGCCCGTTATGGCGCGACCGACCGACTCATCGGCCCGGCGCGCCTTCGTCCGGGCTTACCGTGACTTGCACTGCCAGCTGTTGCGGCCCGCCGCCCAGGGTGACACCGCGCGCCGGCGTCATATCGCTGAAATCGCGGCCCCAGCCGAGCGTGACGTGGTCGCGATCGATGCCGCAGTTGTTGGTCGGATCGAAGTCGATCCATTCGCCCGCGGCTGGATCGTCGCCCGGGCAATACACCGATACCCAGGCGTGGGAGGCGTCCGATCCGACCAGGCGCGGCTGGCCGGGCGGCGGCATGGTCAGGATATAGCCGCTGACATAGCGCGCCGCCAGGCCGCGGCTGCGCAGGCAGCCGATCATCAGGTGCGCGAAGTCCTGGCACACGCCGTGGCGGTGTTCCAGCACTTCTGTAAGCGGGGTGGCGATGTCGGTGGCGGCGGCGTCGAATTCGAACTCCTCATGGATGCGCGCTGTGAGGTCGACCAGGGCCGGCAACAGGGCGCGGCGCGCCGCGAACACGTCCGCCGCATAGGCGTGGATGGCAGTGCCAAGCGGCACATGCGGCGATTCGAAGCAAAAGCGTGCGGCGTCCAGCAAAGCCGTGCTGCCTAGCGTGCCCAAGGCGTCGCGCGCGATCTCCCAGCCGATGCCGCCCAAATCTTGCGCAACAGCGCGCGAGCGCAACTCGACGGTCGACTCGGCCAGCACCGAGAGGGCACGGTGTGGCGCGGTGATTACCGCCTGGCTGGTCGGGTTGCCGAAATAGTCGTGGCCGGCAATGCTTTCAGCCGGCGCCGGCTGTACCGCGATGCGGTGCGCGATCACCTGCTGGCTGGGCAAGGGGCGCGGTGTGAGGTGCAGCAATTGGCGTGACAGTGTCACCGGGCTGGCATAACGATAGCGGGTTTCATGCACCACCCGCAGTCGCACACTGCCACTTGCCGCGTGCGTGCCTGGCGACGGCGCATTCATTGCGACTGCGACTGCATTTGGCGACCGAGCTGGTCGCCATGGCTGAAAAAACGTTGATTGATGCGCTCGGCCTGGGCCAGGGATTCACTGCGCAATCTATCCATGAAGCCGCGCAAGGCCGGGCTGCCGGGACCCAGATCACGTTCCGGATCAAGCCGGTTCAGTGCTTCGACAAGCGGAGTCAGGCGCGCAGCGCCGCATTCGCCGTAGGTTTCGGTGAGGCGATGCAGATACTCGGCCAAGCCCAGCAACTGGAACGCGATCGAACGCGGATTGCTTTCGTCACGGATCAGGAGATCGAGCACCGGCAGCCACTGTGGGCGCGCCATGTAGCGTGAACGGTAGGTCACGATGCTGTCAGCCAGCTCCAGCAGCCAGTCGAGATCGGCGCCGCTCTTCGTGTCAAGCCCCGCATGCAGCGTGTTGCACAGGAATTGCATGCGCTCGACGCGCCGCCCGATCGCCAGGAAGCGCCAGCCCTGGTCGCGCGTCATGCCGTCCAGGGTGAAGCCGGCCAAGGTCATCATCGAGGTGGTCGCGGAATCGAGCTCGCTCAGGGCTTCGGCGATGGTGGGGGTGTGCTTGTCCCAGCGCGCCAGGCTTTGCAGCATGTGGTTCAAGGCGCGCCAGTTGTCGACCGACAGGCGTTCGCGCAACTGGAATGCGACGCGAAACAGCTGGCGCAGGCTGGCGGCGAGACCGCCCACTTCCGGGTCGGTCACGGCGCGTCGAAGAGCCGCTTCGATGTCGCTCCCGCGGGCGTGCGCACCGACCGGCAACAGGCCGGCGTCGCCGCACAGGCGCACGATCGCTCCCCACTCGCCTTCCAGGGAGTCGGGCATGTCGTCGATCAGTTGGCCCAGTGCCACCCGCAACAGACGCGCGGTGTTGTCGCAGCGCTCCGCGTAACGGCCGAACCAGAACAGGTTTTCGGCCACGCGCGAAGAAAGGCTGTGCGGGCTGCGCACCAGGTCCTGGGCGGTGACGGCGCGCCTGATCAGGCTGAACTGGCTGACCGGCCCGGCGGACAGCACCCAGGTGTCCTTGCTGCCGCCGCCGCGTTGCATCGAGATCACCCGCGCGTCCGGCCCGGTGGCCACGCGCGTCAAGCCGCCCGGCATGGCGATATAACCGTTCGGGGTGGCGCAGGCATAGACGCGCAGGCCTACCGCACCAGCCTTGAGGCGGCGCTGTTGCGAGCGATCCCAGATCGGTGCCTGCGAAATGCGCACCAGCTCCTGGGCGATATAGCGGTCCGGGCGGGCGCGCATGGCTTCGAGCAGCGCGCGCCGTCGCGCTTCGCTCAAGTCCTGGCCGAACACCACGTCCATGCGCATTTGCGGAAACGCCGGTTTGATCACCACTTTTTCAAGTCGCGCCACCGCTTGTTCAAGCGCCGCCGATTCGCCGCACCACCAAGTGGCCACCGACGGCATTTTCAGCGGGCTGCCAAGCAGGCGCTCGCTGATCGCCGGCAGGTAACCCAGGATCGCGCCGGATTCCAAAAGGTTGGCGCCCAGGCCGTTGGCGATCAGCACGTTGCCGCGGCGTGCCGCTTCCACCAGGCCTGCCACACCCAGGGCGGAATCGCTGCGCAGCTCCAGCGGGTCGCAAAAATCATCGTCGAGGCGGCGCACGATCGCATGCACGCGCTGCAGGCCCGAGAGGGTTTTCAGCCATACGCAGCCGTTGCGCACCGTGAGATCATGACCTTCGACCAGCGGAAAACCCAGGTAGCGCGCCAACAGCGCGTGCTCGTAGTAGGTCTCGTTGTAAGGGCCCGGGGTGAGCAGCACGATCATTGGCGCCATGCCGTCATGCGGCGCCCAGTGCGCCAGGCTGTCGCGCAGGGTGGCGAAAAAGCGCGCCAGCGGCTGCACCTTCAAGTCGCGGAACAGGTCGGGGAACACGCGCGAAATCGCCAGGCGGTTTTCCAGCGCGTAGCCGGCGCCCGAAGGCGCCTGGGTGCGATCGGCCACTACCCACCAGCGGCCGTCGGGGGCGCGCGCGATGTCGGCGGCGTACAGGTGCAGGCGCACTCCGCCGGGCGCCACAATGCCGTGGGCCGGGCGCAAATAGGCCGGGTTGCCGTGCACCAGGGCCGGCGGCAGCAGGCCTTCTGCAATCAGGTGCTGCGGGCCGTAAACATCGGCCAGGATGCGGTCGAGCAGGTGTGCGCGCTGGCACACCGCGGCTTCGATCTGCGCCCATTCGTCGGCTGGAATGATTTGCGGCAGCAGGTCCAGATCCCAGGGCCGGTCGGTACCCTGCGGATCGTCATAGACGTTGTAGGTGACGCCGTTCTCGCGCACCTGGCGTTCGATTTCCTGCACCCGCTCACTCATGCGCTCGGGAGGCGTGGCGACCAGGTGCTCGAACATGGCGCGCCAGTGCTCGCGCGGTTTTTGTGCCGCGCCAAGCATCTCATCGTAACGCGCGATGGCAGCGGGATACTGGTCCAGCAGTTGCATGGGCACGACAGTGGGGGCCGAAAAAAGAGGGCGCGGCGAAAAGGTCGACAGATTAGCATTTGCCGTGCCGCGGACCGCGGCGCGGCAGGCAAACCAGGGTCGTTCAGGCGCGCCGCAGGTCGAGGGTAAACGGGAAGTTCGGGTTGCGCTTTTCGGCTTGCACCTCGATACGTCCCGGCGTGTGTCCCATGCTGCAAAAGCGCGCCAGACGGCGTCCTTCCGCGGCATTTGCGTTGACCGGAAAATCCTCGTGGCTGCGCCCGCCCGGATGGGCCACATGGTATTGGCAACCGCCCAGGCTTTTGGCATTCCAGGTGTCGACCAGGTCGAACACCAGCGGCACGTTGGTGCCCACCGTCGGGTGCAGGGCGGAAGGCGGATCCCAGGCCTTGTAGCGCACGCCGCCTATGAATTCGCCGACCCGGCCGGTCGGCTGCAGCGGCACGGCGCGACCATTGCAGGTGAGCACGTGGCGCGGGTCGATCAGGCCGGTGGCCTTGACCTGCAGACGTTCCAGTGATGAATCGACATAGCGCGCGGTGCCGGCA
>JAYTDE010000002.1:0-2380 GCA_043736195.1 Burkholderiales bacterium
TTCAAGGATGCGTTCCGGCAGTTCGCCGAAGCTGGCTGGCCGGCGCTCTCGTGCGATCCGGAATACGGCGGCCAGGGCCTGCCCCACGTGGTGCAGACCGCATTCCAGGAAATGATGAACTCGGCCAACCAGGCCTGGGCCATGTATCCGGGCCTGACCCACGGCGCCTATGGGGCGCTGATCAAGCATGGCACCGACGAACAGAAGAAAACCTATCTGCCCAAATTCGTCTCCGGCGCATGGACCGGCACCATGTGCCTGACCGAACCGCATTGCGGCACCGATCTGGGACTTCTGCGCAGCAAAGCCGAACCGGTAGGCGACGGCACCTTCAAGATCAGCGGCGGCAAGATTTTCATTTCTTCCGGTGAACACGACATGGCCGAGAACATCGTCCACCTGGTGCTGGCGCGCCTGCCGGACGCGCCCGCCGGCACCAAGGGCATTTCCCTTTTCATCGTGCCCAAGTTCCTGATCAACGCCGACGGCAGCCTGGGCGCACGCAACGCCATCACCTGCGGCGCGCTCGAACACAAGATGGGCATTCACGGCAACTCCACCTGCCAGATGAATCTGGATGGCGCCATCGGCACGCTGGTGGGTCAGGCGAACAAGGGTCTCAACGCCATGTTCGTGATGATGAACGGCGCACGCTTAGGCGTGGGCATGCAGTCCCTGGGCCTGATGGAAGTGGCCTACCAAAGCTCGGCCGCCTATGCCAAGGACCGCCTGCAAATGCGTTCACTATCGGGCCCGAAGGCGCCGGAAAAAGCTGCCGACCCGATCATCGTGCACCCGGATGTGCGGCGCATGCTGTTCACCCAGCGTGCCTATGTGGAAGGCAGCCGTGCCTTCGCCTACTGGATTTCGCTGCAGGCCGACATCGCCCACTACTCGGCCGACGAGGACGAACGCGCCGATGCCGAAGACATGCTGGCGCTCTTGACGCCGATCATCAAGGCGTTCATCACCGACGCCGGCAGCGAATGCACCAACCTCGCCCTGCAGGTGTTCGGCGGCCATGGCTTCATCGCCGAATGGGGCATGGAGCAATTCGTGCGCGACGCCCGCATCAACCAGATCTACGAGGGCACCAACGGCATCCAGTCGCTGGATTTCCTCGGCCGCAAAGTGCTGGGCGACGGCGGCAAGAAAATGAAAAAGTTCGGCGCCATGGTCGAAGCCCTGGCTGAAGAGCATGCGGCCAACCCGGCGCTGAAGGAATTCATCGACCCCCTGGCCGTGATCGGCGAGCGCCTGGCAGAGGTGTCGATGTGGGTCGGCATGCAGGGCTTCAAGAACCCGGATGAAGTCGGCGCCGCTGCGGTCGATTACCTGCGGCTGGCCGGGCATCTGGTCTATTCTTACTTCTGGGCGCGCATGGCCGTAGTAGCCTTGCCCAAAGCAGACACCGATCCCTTCTACAAGGCCAAGATCGCGACCGCGCGCTTTTACTTCAGCCGTCTCCTGCCCGAGACCGAAATGCTGGCAACCCGCATCAAGAGTGGTTCGAAAGTGCTGCTCTCGCTTGAAGCGGAGCAATTTTGAGCGCTCAAAAGTAAACACCTACTTTTGAGCGGACTGATTTGACCTTGAATCGCCGGCAGAGCCGGACGATTCAAGGTCCGAAAACACGATAGGAAAAACCATGGCAAATTTCATCGTCAGTAAAGTTGCGGTGCTGGGCGCCGGCGTGATGGGTGCGCAGATCGCGGCCCATCTGGTCAATGCGCGGGTGCCGGTGATCCTGTTCGATCTGCCAGCCAGGGAAGGACCTGCGAACGGCATTGCCTTGAAGGCCATCGAGGCGCTGAAGAAGCAAAATCCGGCGCCGCTGGGTGTGCCGCAACTGGCGGACTTCATCGTGCCTGCCAATTACGACGATGACCTGGAGAAGCTTGGCGACTGCGACCTGATCATCGAGGCGATCGCCGAGCGCATCGAATGGAAGCACGACCTTTATCGCAAAATCGCGCCGCATGTCGGCGCACGCACCATCCTTGCTTCCAACACCTCGGGCATTCCGATCCACAGCCTGGCCGAAGCATTGCCTGCGGAATTGAAGGCGCGTTTTTGCGGCGTGCATTTCTTCAACCCACCGCGCTACATGCACTTGGTCGAATTGATTCCGATCGCCACCACTGAGCCCGCGATCGTTGACGACCTCGAGGGCTTTCTTACCAGCACGCTCGGCAAGGGCGTGCTGCGCGCCAACGACACGCCCAACTTCATCGCCAATCGTGTCGGCACCGCCGGCATGGCCATGGCGCTTTACAACGCCGAGCGCCTGGGCCTGCCCTTTGACGTGGTCGACGACCTGACCGGGGCCAAGATCGGGCGCGCCAAATCGGCTACCTTCGGCACTGCCGACGTGGTGGGC
>JAYTDE010000003.1:0-1989 GCA_043736195.1 Burkholderiales bacterium
CATCTGGAAATGGAAGCCGGTGGCCTACCTGCCGATGATGGCGGTGCTGCTGGTGATCGACGCCGGCTTCCTGTCCTCGAACCTGTTGAAGATTCCCGAGGGCGGCTGGTTCCCGGCACTGCTGGGCCTCATCATCTACATGCTCTTGATCACCTGGAAGACCGGGCGACGCTTAGTGGCCATTCGCTTGGCCAGTGACAGCCTGCCCCTGATTCCGTTTATCGAAAGCATCGCGATCGCGCCGCCGCATCGCGCCATGGGTACCGCTGTTTTCATGACCACCACCCCCAATGTGCTGCCGCATGCCCTGTTGCACAACCTCAAGCACAACCAGGTGCTGCACGAGCAAGTGGTGCTGCTGACGGTACAAACCGAGGAGGTTCCGCGCGTCGCTGCCGCCAGACGGGTCGACGTCGAACTGCTCGACGCCGGCTTCGTGCAGGTGATCGCGCATGTCGGCTATCAGGAGGACGCCGACATCGAGGCCATACTCAAAAGTTGCGAGATGCGCGGCATGCATGTCGAGCCGATGCTGACCTCGTATTTCCTGTCGCGCGAGAACGTGATCCCGACCGCAATCCCCGGCATGGCGCTGTGGCGCGAGCACTTGTTTGTATGGATGTACAAGAACGGCGCGCGTGCCTCCGACTTTTTCCGCATCCCGTCCAACCGGGTGGTGGAGCTTGGTACCCAGGTCGAGATTTGAGCCGCCCGTGACCGCGCTCTGGCTGGCCCGCACTCGATCAGACTGTGGGCGAAAAACATCGCTGCGCAATATGTGTTTGACAAGCAGCGACAACGATTCGAGAATCGAAGCATGAACACTTTCCTTAGCCGACTTAGCCAGCATCTCGCAAGGCAGGCGCGCCATCGACGATAAACGGCTGCTCGCACCACCGCCGTCATCGATCCAGCCGCGCCCTTGGCGCGGCTTTTTCTTTTTGTCTTAAGATTGCGCCACTTTCAAAGGAACCACGCCATGAACTTCGAGAATTTCCACGTCGAGTCCCTGATGGACATCACACCCCGGCCCGAAATCGTCTTTACTGAAGGGCACGGGTCCTGGCTCACCGACCACACCGGCAAGACCTATCTTGACTTCGTGCAGGGTTGGGCGGTCAATGCGCTGGGCCATTCGCCAAAGGTGATCGCCGACGCCCTGGCGGCCCAGTCGCAACGCCTGATCACCCCCAGCCCGGCTTTTTACAACGCGCCCTCGTTGGAGCTGGCCGGGCTTCTGACCGCCAACTCGTGTTTTGATCGGGTGTTTTTCGCCAACAGCGGTGCCGAGGCCAACGAGGGCGCGATCAAGCTGGCGCGCAAGTGGGGCCAGAAGTTCAAGAACGGCGCCTATGAAATCATCACCACCGTAGGCAGCTTCCACGGCCGCACCATCGCCACGATGTCGGCTTCGGGCAAGCCGGGCTGGGACACCATGTTCGCACCACAAGTGCCGGGCTTCCCCAAAGCCACGTTGAACGACCTGGCCTCGGTCGAAGCACTGATTACCGACAAGACCGTGGGCATCATGCTCGAACCGGTGCAGGGTGAGGGGGGGGTCAACCCGGCGACGCCGGAATTCATGCGCGGCCTGAGGAAACTGTGCGACGAACGCAAGCTGCTCCTGATCTGCGACGAAGTGCAGACCGGCATCGGCCGCCTGGGCCACCTGTTCGGCTACGAGCATTTCGGCATCGAGCCCGACATCATGACTCTGGGAAAAGGCATCGGCGGCGGCGTGCCCTTGGCCGCGCTTTTGGCCAAGAAGGCAATCAGCGTATTCGAGCACGGCAACCAGGGCGGCACCTATAACGGCAATCCGTTGATGTGCGCGGTGGGTCTGGCGGTGGTCAAGGCGGTGATGCAACCGGCCTTCCTGGCCCATGTGAACCGCGCCGGTGCGCACCTGAGCGCGCGGCTCACGGCGCTGTCCTCTGAATTGGGCCTGGGCGCCGAGCGCGGCATTGGTCTCCTGCGCGCGCTTGAACT
>JAYTDE010000004.1:0-8041 GCA_043736195.1 Burkholderiales bacterium
GGGCTGACCCGGCCGGACGTGAAGCTGCAACTGCATCATCTGTCGAGCCCCGACGAACGTAATCCCAAACAGCTGGTGCTCGACGACAACGACGGCTTCTCGATCGGCGTGGTGCAGCAGCAGCCGGGTTCACGCGGCAGCATCCACATTCGCTCGGCCGATCCGCTGGCAGCGCCGGAAATTCGCGCCAACTACTTGAGCCATGCGGACGACATTCGCGCCGTGGTGCGCGGGCTCAGGCTGGCGCGACGCGTGGCGCGGCAAGCCGCGTTCGCCCCCTACTTCGTGCGCGAATTGCGGCCCGGGCCAGCGGTCGAGTCCGACGCCGACTTCGAGAGCTATATCCGGGCCTCGATTTTCGGCTCCTACCATCCGGTCGGCACCTGCCGCATGGGCTGCGATGCGCAGGCAGTGGTCGATGCGCAACTGCGGGTGCATGGTGTGCCCGCGCTGCGTGTGGCCGACGCTTCGGTGTTTCCAAGCATTCCCGCATCCAACACCAATGCCGCGGCGATCCTTGCGGGTGAAAAGGCTGCCGTGAGCATTCTGGCCGACGCCGCCAGCGGCGCGTCCGATTGACGCGGATGCGATCCGGCATGCAAGGCTGGACTCCGCCGCTGCGCCGGGCGCAGCCACCTGCCATATTGCGACCGCCGCTTCGGGCCACTCGGTGAGGCGCACGGCTTGCGCGGGCCGCCTAAGCGGTTCCGAAGCCGAACTTTCGCCGACGTGGGAGAATTTCATCCATGGCTGATGACAAGAACTGGGCATTCCCCGAAAACCTGCGCCCCAAGCCCGACGGGCTGGGGTTTGACCTGCCACGGGCGCTCGACGCCATGCTGCTGCTGCGTTCCGAGATTCCGGCCGAAGCCTTCACCGCCGGGCTCCTGGGTACCGAGCGCGCCGGCTATGGCGTGGTGATCGATGACGACGGCCTGACGCTCACCATCGGCTACCTGATCACCGAGGCGCAAACCGTGTGGCTGTCGACCAATCGCGGCGTAAGCGTGCCGGCGACGGTGCTGGCCTATGACCAGGCCAGCGGCTTCGGGCTGGTGCAGCCGCTGGGCAAGCTGGGGGTGGCACCGCTCAAGCTGGGTTCTGCCGCTGCGCTGGAATCCGGTGACACGCTGTACGTGCTGGGGCATGGTGGATTGCCGCATGCCCTGACCACGCGCCTGATCGCCAAGCGCGAATTCGCCGGCTATTGGGAATATTTGCTCGACGAGGCCCTGTTCACGGCGCCGGCGCACCCGCAATGGGGCGGGACGGCGCTGGTCGATGGCGAAGGCAGGCTGGTGGGCATCGGGTCGCTCCTGGTGCAGGAACAGGACGGCGACCAGGAAGTGCGCCAGATCAACATGTTCGTGCCGATCGACCTGCTTGAACCGATTCTGCCGTCGCTGCGCAGCATCGGTGCCAGTGGCCGGGCAGCGCATCCCTGGCTGGGCATGTATGCCCAGGACGATGATGGCCATCTGGTGGTGGGCGGTGTGGCCCAGGGCGGGCCGGCCGACAAGGCCGGGGTCAAGCCCGGCGATATGGTGATCGGTGTGGCCGGCGACCGGGTCACGGGTCTGGCGGCGTTCCTGCGCAAAGTGTGGTCGCTGGGCGCCGCTGGCGTCGAGGTGCCGCTGATGCTGGCGCGCGACGGCGATGTGCTGCGCGTCAAGGTGCGCTCGGCCGACCGCAACGATTTGTTGTGGAAGCCGCGCATGCATTGAGGCAGCACTGCAAATTAACCAAGTTTTGCGCGAAAAATCCCGTCACCTGCAGTATAGTTTTGCGCGTTCGGGCCGCGCGCATATACATTGCCGCACCCGGTCAACCGATTCGAGACCGCCAATAGCCAACCATGTCCGACCACGCAGATACAGGCGAGCGCTTCATGCGCTTTCACGATTTATATCGTGAGGCGATCCAGAGCGAGTTCGATGCCCTCGAATTCGCCGAGGACGACCTGTACGCGTTTCAGGTGCTCGACCGCGCGTTTCGCAGCGACAACCAGGAACTGCGCAACCTGGCCGCGCATTTGCAGACCCAGCGCGAGTCCGCGCTCGAGACCATTACCCTGCGCGCCAACGAGATCCTCGAAACCACACGGCGCATGAAGACGCTCGAACTCAAGGTATTGGCGCAAAAGGGGGAATCCGGCGACATCACACCGATGGTGGCGCCGGACGCCGAACTCGCCGGGCCGGATACGATCCCGCGGCATGAACCCAACGAACGGCAGCCGGGCGGAGACGGCGGCGGCACGCGGCGCAAGGGCTGGTTGCGCTAGCCCCGATTCACCGTACCTACTGCGCCTGGCGCAGCGCCCGCTCGTAGTACGAGAGGTCTAGATACTTGTCCGGCGCCGGCGGCTTGCCGCTCCACATGCCTTCCATTTCGGCGCGCAGCGCCAGCACGGTCATGAAGCCTTCCAGGTTCAGGCGCGCATCGCTTGCCAGCCCTGATCCCGCGGTAAGCAGTGCCTGATAGGTGCCTTCGGCCACGGCCGGCGCCAGCTTGAAGCGATCGGCCAGGAGTTTGATCATTTGGGCGCGATTGGCCGGGTTCATCGCATAACGCTGGCCTTCGATGTAGGCAGCGAGGTAGCGCTCGAGCACACTACGGTTGGCCGTGGCCCAGTTGCGCATCACAAAGGCGCCGGTGGCCTGATACGGCCCGATGAAACTGAACTGGTTACCCAGGCTCTTGAGACCGCGATCGCGGGTGGTGATCGAAAACGGCGGATTGACCATGCCGGCGGCGAGCCGCGGATCGCCGGCCATCGCGGCCGAGCGCGAAGCCGTGCCACCGGCCAGACCGATCTGGTAGTCGCGCCCTTCGATGAGCCCGTTGTTCTTGAGAATTTTCTTGGCCACCAGTGCGTAGGCGGTATTGGGTGCGTCGACCGCCAGGGTTTTGCCGCGCAAGTCGGCGATCGAACCGATTTCGGGGCGCACCATGAATTCGTTCATGCTGGCGTCGCCGCCGGAGACGATCGCCACGTCATGTTTGGCGACCTCGACCATCGCCAGTGCGTTGTCGACGGCGGCATGCGCGATCTCGAAGCGGCCGGCGGCCAGCCCATTGCGCTGGTCGTCGGAATTGGGCGTGTTCTGGATTTCGATACTCAGGTTGCGCCTGGCCATGAAGCCCTGATTGATTGCCGCCAGAAGCGGCAGGTTGGAGGAGCCGGGGAAAACGTTCACCCGCAAGGTAGCCGGCGTCATCGGTGGCGCCGAAGCGCAACCGGCGGTCGCCGCTGCGAGGGCGAAAATGGTGAGCATGAATGGGCGGCGCTGCATGACGGGCTCCTGATATTTTGCGGAGCGTGATTATGCGTGGAAAACACACCGCAAGCTCAAAAGCTATGATGCGTGCTTCACCATGGTACGCAGAAGGAGACCATCATGCACAAGCTCTATTACGGCCCGGGCGCCTGTTCGTTCGTGCCGCATGCCGCGCTTGAAGCGATCAAGGCCGCCACCGGCGACGACTTCGAAACCCAGGCGGTGCGCCTTAACAAGAACGAGCAGGCCGCGCCGGAGTTCCTGGCCTTGAATCCCAACGGGCAAGTGCCGGTGCTGGTGGTCGACGGCAAGCCCTTGACGCAGATCGTCGCCATCTGCGATTACCTCGATCGCCGCTATCCGCAACTGGGCCTGATGCCGCCCGATCCATGGCAGCGTGCCGAGGCCATGTCGCTGCTTGCGTGGATGAACAACAGCGTCCATCCGACCTTCACCCATGTGTTCATGCCGCAAAAATTCTCCGACAACAGCGAGGCGCAAGCCGAATTGAAACGCTTCAACGTGAGTGCCTATCGCAAGCTCTTGGAGCGCATACAGGGCATGATCACGCTGGCCGACCCCTGGCTCTTCGGGGAAAAGCTTTCGTTTCTGGACATCTACGCGGTGGTGCTGTTTCGCTGGGGCGGGTTGGCCGGCATCGATCCCGACAGCCTGCCCGCCTACCGGGCGTTTGTCGATCGCGTCGCCGCCGTGCCGGCGGTGGCTACCGCGCTGGCACGCGAAGGCGCGCCGCTCAACATGTATCGCAAGGCAGCCTGAAGCCATGACAGGCACGCAAATCAAGGCGCGCGACTTCGTGGTGCGCAAGGCGCAACTGAAAGACGCTTCTTTCATCGACGCCCCGTATTCGGATTCGCTGGCACCGGGCCAGGTGCTGCTGGCTATCGACAAGTTCGCCCTGACCGCCAACAACATCACCTACGCCGCCTTTGGCGACGCCATGCGGTACTGGAATTTCTTTCCCGCGGGCGTTGGCCTTGGGCGCATTCCGGTGTGGGGCTTCGGCGACGTTGTCGCCAGTGCCTGCGATGGCGTCGCGCCGGGCGAGCGCATCTACGGCTACTTCCCGATGTCAACCCATGTGGTGCTCGAACCGCGACGTGTCAACCCCCACGGCTTCGCCGACGGCGCGGACCATCGCCAGGAGCTGCATGCGGTGTACAACGAGTATTTGCGCAGCGCGACCGACCCCGGCTATCGGCGCGCGCACGAGGCGCAACAAATGCTGCTCAGGCCGCTCTTCACAACCTCGTTCCTGATCGACGATTTTCTGGCCGCCAACGATTTCTTCGGCGCCGCAGCGGTGATCTTCTCGAGCGCCTCGTCGAAAACCGCCTATGGCACGGCCTTCTGCCTCAAGCAGCATGCCGGCTCCCGGCGTGTGGTCAAGATCATCGGCCTGACCTCGCCTGCCAACCGGGCGTTTGTCGAAAGCCTCGGTGTCTACGATCAGGTCGTGGCCTATGATGCCGTTGCCATGCTCGATGCGGCCAGCGCGGTGTATGTCGACATGTCGGGCAGCGCCGCGGTGCGCGCCGGCGTGCACACCCGCTTCGCCGATCGCCTCAAATACTCATGCGCCGTCGGCGGTACCCACTGGGAAAACCTGGGCGGGGCCGCCGGCCTGCCGGGCCCGCGCCCGACGCTATTCTTCGCGCCGGCGCAGATCGAGAAGCGCAACGCCGAATGGGGCACGGTTGAATTGCAAAAGCGCATCGCCAGCGCCTGGAGCGGCTTCATGGGCGTGGTCAACGCCGGTGCCGGCGGTGCCGGCTGGCTCAAAGTGGTCGAGGCACGCGGCGAAGCGGCGGTGGCGCAGGTGTATCACCAGGTGCTGGCCGGCAGCGTGCGGCCCGACCAAGGCCATATCCTGTCGCTAATCCCGACAAACCGATCATGAAAATCACGCGCGTCGAGGCGATTCCGCTGTCGATTCCCTACACTTATGGCGGCAGCGGCTACCGGCTGGGTGCGAGCGCCAGGCAGGTGCTCGATTTCTGCCTGGTGCGGGTCGAGACCGAAGACGGCCTGGTGGGATGGGGCGAAGCCTTCGCCTATAGCTCGCGCAGCGCGGTGTGCGCCGCGGTGCGCGACATGGTGGCCCCCCTGGCGCTCGGTCACGATGCCGCCGATATCGCCGGTCTTGGCTACAGGTTGCAGCAGTCACTGCACATATTCGGGCGTTACGGCATCACCATGCATGCGCTCTCGGGGCTGGATATCGCCCTGTGGGATATCGCCGGCAAGCGTGCCGGCAAGCCCTTGCATCAATTGCTTGGCGGCGCAGCGCGGGTGACGATACCGGCCTACGCCAGCTTGTTGCGTTATGCCGACAAGGCGCTGGTGGCGCAGCACGCCGCGCGCGCGGTGAGCCAGGGTTTCGCCGCCATCAAACTGCATGAAATCGACGAGTCGGTGATCGCCGCCGCGCGCGCCGCGGTGCCGGCAAGCGTGCCCTTGATGTTCGATGTCAACTGCCCGTGGGCGCCGGATGAAGCGCAGGCGATCTGTGCGCGCCTGGCCGCGCACGGCCCGCACTGGATCGAAGAGCCGGTGTTTCCGCCGGAGGATTTCGCGGGATTGAAAAAAGTGCGTGAAGGTGCCCGCGTGTCGCTGGCCGCCGGCGAGAACTGGTGCACCGCGACCCAGTTTTTACAGGCGCTCGACGCCGGCGCGGTCGACATCGTGCAGCCTTCGGTAACCAAGGTCGGCGGCGTCAGTGAATTCGTCAAGGTGGTGGCGTTGGCGCAGGCGCGCGGCGTGCGCGTGGCGCCGCACTCGCCCTACTTCGGACCAGGGGCGATCGCCACCCTGCATCTCTTGACCACGCTGGCCCTGCCGGCGTGGTTTGAACTGTTTTATCTTGACGCCGAAGCATCCCTGTATGGCGATGCCCTCAAGCCGGTCAATGGCGCAATGACTGTTCCGCAGGGGCCGGGGCTGGGCCACGAACCGGACGCCGGGGTGATCGCACGCTACCGCTGTGACTGAATGCGCTTCCCGGTCAGACCCCGATGGTCCGCGCGGCGTGCGGGCCATCGCCAGGGGGCACGCTTCGCAAGAGGCGCCGGGCTGACCGGGGGTTTTGTCGCTACGCTTGGGCAACTTTCGCAGGGCGGCGGCCAGGGCAGTCAATACCCGATCGCCGCCCCGTCGCTGCGCGGATCCGAGCCGCCATAGCGCATGCCCGATTGCGGGTCGATCACGATGCCGTGCGCATGGCCAGCCAGCTCATTCCAGTCGCCCCAGCGGTCGAGGAGGTGGCCGCGGCGGTCCAGTTCGTCGATGCTTGCCTGCGGGAAGCGCGCCTCGATGTGCAGGGTGTCGCGCTCTTCACCGAGAGCGAAGCGGCCGGAGAGCCAGCGCGGCGCTTCGAGCGCTTCCTGGATGTTGCGGCCGAAATCGATCAGGTTGACGTAGGTCTGCAGGTGGATCTGCGGCTGGCCATCGGCACCCATGCAGCCGATCACGCTCCACAGGCGGTCGTTCTTGAAGCCGAGCGAGGCGATCAGGGTATGCAGCGGTGTCTTGCCGGGCGCCAGGCAGTTCGGGTGGCCTAAGTCGAGTGAAAAATAGGCGCTGCGGTTTTGCAGCACCACACCGGTGTTGCCGGCCACCACGCCTGAGCCGAACACGCCATACAGGCTGTGGATCAGCGACACGGCGTTACCTTCGGCGTCGACCGTGGCGATGTATACCGTGTCGCCCTTGAGGCTGCCATAGGAAGGCACCTTGTCCCATGGCAGTGCGCGTGCCGGGTCCATCAGGGCGCGGCGCTGGTCGGCATAAGCCTTGGAGATCAGGCGCTCCATCGGCACATCAACGAAGCGCGGATCGCCCAGATGCTGGTCACGGTCGTGATAGGCCACCTGCTTGGCCTGCACCATCAGGTGCGCATGATCAGGCCCGAGGTAATCGCGCTTGTGCAGTTCGAAGGGTTCGAGCAGGTTGAGCATTTCCAGCACCGTGAAGCCCTGGGTCGGTGCCGGTGTTTCGTAGAGCGTGAGGTCGCGGTAGCTGCCCTTGAGCGGCTCGCCCCAGCGCGCGCCTTGCGCCGCCAGGTCGGCCTGGGTGAAGAAGCCGCCTTTCTCGTAGCTGAAGCGCGCGAGTTCCGTGGCGACTTCTCCTTCGTAGAACCCGGCGCGGCCGCGTTTCGCAATCGCGCTCAGCGTGCGCGCGAGGTTCGGGTTGGTGAGCTTCGATCCGGCGCGCGGGATTCTGCCGTCAGGCATGAAGATCGCCATGCTCTCGGCATGCGGCTTCAAGTCGGCTTGTGCATACTCGATCCAGCCGGCCAGGCGTTCGGTGACCGGAAAGCCGTCGCGTGCATAGCCGATGGCGGATTCCAGATTGCGGGCCAGTGGCAGGCGGCCGTAGGCGGCATGCGCGTCGGCCCAGCTCGCCACCGAGCCCGGGGTGGTGAGGGTGGCCGGAAGAATGCCGCGAAACGGCACTTCGGCGTGACCACGGCTGGTGAACCAGTCAATGCTGGCGGAGGCCGCCGCGCGGCCGCCGCCGTCGAGATAGCGCACGACATGGGTCTTGGCGTCATAAATCAGCCAGAAGGCATCGCCGCCAATGCCGGTCATGTGCGGGTACAGCACTGCCAGCGCGGCGCTGGTGGCGATGGCCGCATCGACCGCCGAGCCGCCGGCGCGCAAGACGTCGACCCCGGCCTGCGAGGCCAGGGCATGGGGGCAGGTGACCATGCCGTTCGGGCCCATGGTGACGGGGCGGCC
>JAYTDE010000005.1:0-13593 GCA_043736195.1 Burkholderiales bacterium
TACGTGTGGCGTTATCCACAAGCAGCAGAATGTGCCCCTCCTCGGCGAATGTTTCGTAGTCGTTTACTCGCCGCAGCAACCCGGCCGTCTGGAGGAGCACGTCCGCCTGTCGCCAGTCATCCACCCCGATCCCGAGCGTGATGTCGATATCCTCGGTCAATCGCGATTGGCCGTATTGAATAACGGCCTGCCCACCGATGACCATGTACGGTACCGCCGCCGCTGCGAGCGCCTTGGCCAGACGCTCAAGGAGTGGGATGAACAGTTGATCCATGCAGAAGTCTCAGGATGCGGATTTTTTCAGCAGCGCGATCGGGGTCATGTTGAGGCCGCCAGCCGCGCGCCCACGCGCTTACGGCGAGAGCTTCGGCGATCTCGCGGTTACGCACGGGATCAGCAGGGGTATCGGCTTCCTCCGCTTCCATCCGCCGCGATACAAAGTCCATTCGCGCCTTCAGGGCGCGGATCTGTTCCACCGTCATACGTGGTGACTGGTTCATCTAGGCGATCGTGTTCCACATTTCCATGTCGCGTTCGGCGGTCCAGATGCGCGGGTTCTTGATGCCCTTCGCCTCATCGTAGGCACGGCTCACGTCGAACGGCATGCAGTGCTCGTAGATCGGGAAGCTGCCGTACACCGGGTCCAGTTTGGCGCGGGTATCGACGTACACCTGCTTCAAATCCTTGCCGGCCGCCACGCCCTCCCTGGCGCAGGCCAGCAACTGACGCACGAAATTCTGCGTGAATTCGATCGCCTGAATCGCTTCCGCCTCGGTCTTGAGCGCCGCACCGCGCCCCGGTACCAGCGCCTTGGGCTTCAAGGCCCGCAGTTTGTCCAGCGTATCCGGCCACTCTTCGAGCTGGGCGTCGCCGGTATAGATGCCGGCGTTGAATTCGACCAGGTCACCGGAAAACAGCATGCGCTCGGCCGGCAGCCAGGCGATGGTGTCGCCACGGGTGTGGCCGGGCCCGATCTGGATCAGTTGCACTTCGAGCTTGCCCATGTAGACCGTCATTTGCTTTTCGAACACCATGGTGGGCCAGGTCAGGCCGGGCACGGAATCGGCATTCTGGAACAGGCGCGGGAAGCGCTCGTATTCGCTTTGCCAGTCTTCCTTGCCGCGCTCGACGATCAGCTCGTAGGTCGGGCGCGAGGCGATGATCTGCTGCGCACCATAGGCCGACGCGCCCAGCACGCGCACCGCGTGATAGTGCGACAGCGTGACGTACTTGATCGGCTTGTCGGTCACACCGCGAATCTTGGCGATCAGGTCCTGCGCCATCACCGGGGTGGCGGTGGCGTCGATCACCATCACGCTGTCGTCGCCGATGATCACGCCCGAATTCGGGTCGCCTTCGGCGGTGTAGCCCCAGCCGTGCTCGGACAGCTGCTCGAAGGTCGTGACCTTGGCCGTCATGTCGGCCTTGGATGCGAATGCCTTGCTCATCTCTGACTCTCCATCAAGAATTCGAAAACGTCATCATGCGCTGTTGGTCGCGCAATTCTAGCCCGCGCACCCAAGCGGTGTTCGCGCGCCTCGGCGCGGATCGCGCCTCGGGCATGCCGATCCGCGGACATCGACTGCCGCCATTATGAACCGGCAAGGCCGCTCAGCATGACCTTGGACACCTCGGCCGCATAGTCGGCGTAGCTCAAGGGGCCGTCGGGCTTCAACCAGGTGAAGGTCCAGTTCATGGCGCCCATCAGCATCATGGTCACCGCGCGCTGGTTGGCGGCGGTCACGCGCGCCGGAAACGCGCGCGCCAGAACGTCGGCAAAGGCGCCAACCACCGCGCGTTCGCGCGCGACGATGTCGGCGCGCTGCGCATCGCCCAAAAACTTGACATCGTTGAGCAATGCGATGTGGCGGGTGCGCGCGGTGCGATAGGCATCGAGAAAGCTTGCGATCATCAGTTCCAGCTCGGCGCGCGGCGCCATCTGTTCGCGCTGCGCACGCGCACGCACCTCGCTGGCGATATCCGCCAGGCGCCGGATATGGCGATCCAGCAGGTCATACAGGATCGCCTCCTTGCTTTCGTAATAGTGGTACAGGCGCGCCTTGGATGCACCACCCATGCGCGCCACGTCGGTCATGCTGCAGGCGGCATAACCAGCCGCGGCAAAGGCTTCGGCGGCGCTATCGAGAATCTTCAGGCGCTGCGACTCGTAGTCGGCGGACTGGGTTCTGGCCAATGCAGTTGAATCCGGTGGCTAGCGTTCGTCGTACGAAATCACGACCTTGGCCGAGACCGGATGCGACTGGCAGGTCAGCACGAACCCGCGCGCGGTTTCGTGCGCCTCGAGCGAGAAATTGCGCTCCATGCGCACCTCACCTTCGAGCACGCGGGCGCGGCAGGTGCAGCACACACCAGCTTTGCAGGCGAATGGCAGGTCGAGCCCTGCAGCCATGCCGGCATCCAGCACCGCCTGCCCCTCGAAGGGCACTTGCAGGACGCGTGCCTTGCCGTGCTGGATCAGGTGCACCTCCGCCGTGGCCGCGCCGGCGGCCGCAACCTTGCGCGGCCCCGCCTGCGGCAGGGGCGTGCCGAAACGCTCGACATGGATCCTGGTGCGCGCAACACCGGCGGCCAAGAGCGCGGCCTCGGCGGCATCCATCATTGGCGCCGGCCCGCAGATGAAGGCCTCGTCGATCGAGGCGGCGGGAATCAGGGTATCGAGAAACTGCGCGCATTTGTGCGCGTCCATCAAACCGTTGAACAGTTCGACTTCCTGCGGCTCGTCGCTGATCACGTGATACAGGGAAAGCCGGCCGAGATAGCGATTCTTGAGATCCTCCAACTCCTCGGCGAACATGATGGCGCCAATCGCGCGATTGCCATACACCAGGGTAAAGCGGCTCAGAACCTCCGCTTCAAGCACGGTCTTTACGATCGACAGCACCGGGGTGATGCCGCTGCCGCCGGCAAACGCCACATAGTGCTTGCGCTGATCGGGCTTGACCTGGGTGAAAAAGCGACCGTCCGGGGTCATCACCTCGAGCGCCATGCCCGGCTTGAAGGCATGATCGGCGAACGACGAGAAACGCCCGCCTTCAATGCGCTTGATGCCCACCCGCAGTTCGCCATCGCGCACGTAGTCCGACACCGCGCAGCACACCGAATATGAGCGCCGCAGTTCTTCGCCATCCACCTGTGCCTTCAAGGTGACGAACTGACCCTGGGTAAAGGCGTAGGCTTCGCGCAGGGCCGGTGGAACGGCAAAGCGCACCGAGATCGCATCGGCCGTCTCGCGCCGGACCTCGCGAATGGTGAGGGAGTGAAAGGTCGGATGCGTCATGGGGAAACACCGGACAAGTCCGCAGGTTGAGAAAGTCGCTCTCGCGGGATGTCGAATCGACAAGGCTCTTGGTTCGCGAAACCGGGTTCCAGGGACTTTTTCAGCGTTTTCATAGCGGCTTGAAGTAGTCGAACGGTTCGCGGCAGTCGATGCAGCGGTACAGCGCCTTGCAGGGCGTGGAGCCGAACTGCGACAGCAGCTCGCTGTGCGCCGAGCCGCAGTGAGGGCACGCCGGCAGCTTGTTCACCCGCCCGGCACGCGGCGAGAAATGCACGATCTGCGGCGCATGTTGGTCCACCGGGCCCGGCGGAGCGATGCCGAATTCGTGCAAAGAGGCACGCCCTTTCGACGTGATCCAGTCGGTGGTCCAGGGTGGCGACAGGCGCGTGACCAGGCGCGCGCTGATGCCGGCAGCCTCGAGAGCGGCCGTGATGTCGTGCGCGATCACCTGTGTGGCCGGGCAGCCCGCATAGGTGGGTGTGACGCTGATCTCGTAGCCATCGGGCGTCTCGGTGACACCGCGCACGATGCCTAAATCAAGCACCGAGATCACCGGAATCTCCGGGTCGGGCACCGTCGCCAGGATTGCCATGATGCGCTCGATCACGTCGCCACCAGTCTGCGGAAAGTCGGTATCGGCGCCAGTGCTCACCACTGTGCCCCGGGGTGCGCGCGCGCCAGGCTTTGCATTTCAGTCAGCAGGAAATCGAGGTGTTCGCTGTGCATGCCGCTCTTGCCGCTACTCTGGAACACGCAAGCAGCCGGCAGCGCAAGGCCTGCCTCGTCCAGCACCGCCCCGATCAGGTGGTCAAAGCCCGCCTTGAGCTCGGCACCGCGCACGCCGATGCCCGCGATGGCCATCGCCTCCTCGACCGGGTCACTGCAAAAGAGTTCATTGGTGTAGGGCAGCAACTGCAGGAGCGCGCGCTGCGCGCGGGCATGGCTTTGCCCGGTGCCGTCACCGAAGCGCACCACCCAGTCGCTCGCATGGCGCAAGTGATACGCGGTCTCCTTGGCCGATTTTGCTGCAATGGCTGCCAGCTCGGTGTCCTTCGATTCCGCGAGCGCCGCCCACAACTGCGCCTGCCAGGCGCAATACAGGAGATTGCGCATGACGGTAAAGGCGTAGCAGGCGCCCTCACCGCCGCCCTTCTCGATGCCGCTGTTGGGCAATTCGCACAGGGTGAAGTTGCGGTACGCGCGCGTGTCGCGAAAATAGGCCAGGGCATCTTCGTCGCGCCCCGCGCCTTCCAGCTTGCCGGCGTGGGTGAGCAGCATGCGCGCCTGGCCCACGAAATCGAGTGCGATGTTGGTCATCGCAATGTCTTCCTCCAGCACCGGGCCATGACCGGTCCATTCGGAAAGACGCTGGCCCAGCACCAGCGAAGAGTCGCCCAGGCGCAGCAGGTAATCGATATGCGGATTCATGTAAGGTCGTGACTGACGGCAATATTCAACGAAGAGCAACCGCGGGCGAGGCGCGCAACGGGCCGCGGGCTACATGTGTTCGACTTCCTTGGGCAATTTGTAGAAGGTCGGATGGCGATACACCTTGTCGGCCATCGGATCGAACATTTCCGCCTTGTCGTCCGGATCGCTGGCGCTGATCAGGTTGGACGGCACGACCCAGATCGACACGCCTTCCATGCGCCGGGTGTAGACGTCGCGCGCCATCTGCACCGCCTGCCTGGCGTCGGTCGCATGCAGGCTGCCGACATGGCGGTGATCCAGGCCCTGCTTGCTGCGGATGAACACTTCCCACAAGGGCCATTCAACTTCATTCATAGCGCAAGCTCCGTTCTCACCCTCTCCTTCAAGGAGAGGGCTGGGGTGAGGATGGGTTCCAAATTCATAGCGCAAGCTCCGTTCTCACCCTCTCCTTCAAGGAGAGGGCTGGGGTGAGGATGGGTTCCAAGCCATGACATCACACCGGCCCGCACCCTGAACTGCGACATGAGATTGGGCTTGGGTGAAGCGACGAACACGCGGTTCGACATCATTGCATTCATCCCAGCTGCGGCTCGATCACCACTTCGCAGCTGACCGAATTGGCGATGTAGCACTCCTCGTGCGATTCACGATGCAGATCATCGATATCGGTCTGCGCCGGTACTTCACCCGCGAACACAATCGCCGGCCGCAGCAGCACCCGGGTCATGGCCATTTTTCCGCGCGCGTTCTTTTCCATGAAACCCACGGCGCTGTCGGTATAGCGCTCGACGATCCAGTGGCGCTTGGCGGCAAACCCCAGGAAAAACAACATGTGGCACGAGGACAAAGCGGCGACGAAGGCTTCTTCGGGGTCGACCGCTTCAGCGTCCGAGTAGGGCAAGGGCACCGACAGCGGCGAACTCGACGCCGGCACAATGGCGCCGCCGTCGAAATGCCAGTGATGCGCGCGACTGTAGCGCCCGCCGATAAAGGCCTGGTCATGGCGTTGCCAGACCACGGTGGCGATGAATTCCTTCATGGCGGCACGCTCACGCCGCGCGCCGCAGGCGCGCCTGCGATTTGGCAGCGTAGGCCAGCGCCGCCTCGCGCACCCATGCGCCGGCTTCATGTGCCGCCACCCTGGTGGCCAGGCGCTCGCGGTTGCACGGCCCGTCGCCGCCGACCACGCGCCAGAATTCGTCCCAATCGATGGTGCCGATGTCGTAATGCCCGCGTTCGGCATTCCACTTGAGGTCGGCATCCGGAATCGATAAGCCCAGCAATTCGGCCTGCGGCACGGTGGCGTCGATGAACTTCTGGCGCAGATCATCGTTGGAGATGCGCTTGATGCCCCAGGCGGAGGACTGCCCGCTGTGCACCGAGTCGCTGTCGGGCGGGCCGAACATCTGCACCACCGGCCACCACCAGCGCTTGAGCGCATCCTGCGCCATCGCCTTTTGCGCCGCGGTGCCGCGGCACAGGGAAAGCATGATGTCGAAGCCCTGGCGCTGGTGGAACGACTCTTCCTTGCAGATGCGGATCATGGCGCGCGCATACGGCCCGTAAGAGCAGCGGCACAGCGGAATCTGGTTCATGATCGCGGCGCCATCGACCAACCAGCCGATGGCCCCCATATCGGCCCAGGTCAGGGTCGGGTAGTTGAAGATCGACGAATACTTGGCGCGGCCTGCGTGCAGGGCAGCGACCATCTGGTCGCGCGAGCTGCCCAGGGTTTCGGCCGCCGCATACAGGTAGAGACCGTGCCCGCCTTCATCCTGCACCTTGGCCATCAGGATCGCCTTGCGCTTGAGCGAGGGCGCGCGCGTGATCCAGTTGCCCTCGGGCAGCATGCCCACCACCTCGCTGTGGGCGTGCTGCGAGATCTGCCGCACCAGGGTCTTGCGATAGGCCTCGGGCATCCAGTCGCGCGGCTCGACCCTGCGGTCGTCCGCGATACGAGCATTGAACGCGGATTCTTCCGGCGACGCGGCATGCACCGCTTTCGGTGCGCCCGCAAGATCCATGGCCTGGGTATACATACGCGACTCCTGCTGCACTGGTGACCATCAATTTATAATAAACCGACCGGTTGGTCAATTAATTTTGTCCATTCCGCAAAAATCGTTTTGCCCGCCCGCATTGATACACTGCCGCCGCGGAGCATCCATGCGCATCAATTGATCGCAGCACCGCGCACCAATCGGGGAGCACACACAATGATCATCGAAACCCAGCTGGACGTCACCACCGCGGTACTGGCTGAAATGCAGCGCACGCCCGATGCGCGAACCAGGGAGATTCTCGCCGCGCTGGTCACGCATCTGCACGGCTTGGTGCGCGAGGTGCGCCTGACCGAGCGCGAATTCCAGGCGGCGGTGGGCTTTCTGGTCGAGTTGGGCCAGCGCACCACACCCAGCCACAACGAAGTGATGCTGATCAGCGGCGCATTGGGGGTCTCGAACCTGGTGGCGCTGCAGAACAACGGCGCGATGGGTACACGACCGACGCAGGCCAACAACCTGGGGCCGTTCTGGCGCGCCGAAGCGCCGCGGGTGGAAAACGGCGGCTCACTGTTGCGCTCCGCGACGCCGGGTGAACCGATCGTGGTGCACGGCCATGTCACGGACGCCGCCGGGCAGCCGATTGCCGGCGCCGAGGTCGATGTCTGGCATTCCTCGACCGTCGGCCTGTACGAGAACCAGGATCCGTCGCAGGCTGACTGGAACCTGCGCGGCCGGCTCACCACCGACGCGGCCGGCGGCTTCGCGTTTGAGAGTGTCAAGCCCTCAGGCTACCCGGTGCCGACCGACGGGCCGGCAGGCGCCTTGCTGCGCGCCCAGGGGCGCCACAACATGCGCCCGGCCCACCTGCACTTCCTGATCTACAAGGCCGCCTTCAAGACCATGGCATCACAGATCTATGTGGCCGACGATCCGTATCTGGAAACCGATTCGCAATTCGGCGTGACCCGCGCGCTGATCGGCGACTATGTGCGCCACGAAGGGGGTGCGCAGGCACCGGATGGCGCCGCGATCTGGTGGTCGCTTGAGCAGACTTTCGTGCTCGAGGCGGGCGAGAGCCGGATGCCGCGTGCGCCGATCAGCGGCAAAGCGCGGTAAAGGAAACACCGAACAAGTCCATATGCAACCAGAGTCGCTTTTGCATTCCGTGGCAAGCCGCGCAACTGACTCATCCGGCGCTGCGATGGCACAGCGAAGTGACGCCAAATTACGCCGGCGCAGCACGGCAGCATTGAAGCGCGGCTGATGCGCGAGCTCGCGCTGGATACCACGCGCAGTTTTTGAACCAAGCTGTCTTGAGAAAACCCGACACACATCGAAAGGATCAAAATGTCTACAGGCACCGTTCGTCTTCATCGCGTTCTCCGCGCCACTCCGGAGCGCATCTATCGCGCGTTTCTCGATGCCGAAGCCACGGCCAAGTGGCTGCCGCCCTATGGCTTTACCTGCAAGGTGCATTACATGGATACGAAGGTTGGTGGCAGCTTCCGCATGACGTTTACCAATTTTTCTTCGGGCCATGGCCACTCCTTCGGCGGTGAATACCGCGAACTGGTGCCGCACACGCGCATTCGCTACTCGGACAAGTTCGACGATCCAAATATGCCGGGCGAAATGGAGACCACGGTGTCGCTGCGGCCGGTGTCTTGCGGCACCGAGGTGGACATCGTGCAGCAAGGCATCCCGGCGATGATTCCTACCGAGATGTGCTATCTCGGCTGGCAGGAATCCTTGGCCCAGCTCGCAAGCTTGGTGGAGCCGGTGATTCCGGATTGACCCGCGACAGGACCAGGCGCAGCGCCGCCATGCAAATGTCATTTGCGACCGCCACAAGGGTCATGAAACTACCGCGCACCACCCATAAGCGCGGTCAGGCCGTCGCGAACCATTTCGACATCGGCGGCAGCAAGCTTGCCGAACTCCCCTTCACCTGGCGGTGATCCAGGGTCAAGACCTTGAACCGCACCTTGGATGGCGCAGGCAAGCCGGCTGCCGCAAGATCGCGGATCCTGCAGCCAAGGGGCCACGACGAATTCGCTTCCTCGGCAATCACGGCCATCACCGAATGACCTGCCGGGGTGTTGAAAGTGTTGGCGCCTGAAAGCACGAGCGCAGGATGGCTTTTCGTGGCGTTGCGGTCGGTGAACGGAAACGGCACGCGCACCACCGCATAGAGATCAAATATCACGGTAGGCCTCCTCGTCAGCCGCGCCGGCCCACTCGCCCAGGGACCCTTCGACTGCACGCAGGTACTGCATATCCATCGGCCGCACGGGGCGTACTGTCGCGCTGCCGTCGGTGCCTGCTTCCCAGGCAATGAGATCGCCCGGCACGACTTTCAGCGCCGCACGAATCTCCTGCGGTATCGTGGTTTGGCCCTCGGCCGTGAGCTTGGAGATTGCCAGCACTATTCGCCCTCTGGAACGCAATTCCTGCTTCTTCACCCTAGAATATTCCGAAGACCGAAACCGGTCAATGACAGTGCCCAAGCCAATGCGATCCGAAACGCCAGCTGCAAGTGATGAAATGGAACACTTGGATGCATTCCTGCGCGGAAGCTCGCGCTTGGTGGCCTTGACAGGCGCCGGCATCAGCACTGCCTCCGGTATTCCCGGTTACCGCGATACCGAAGGCAACTGGCAGCGCAAACCGCCAGTGACACACCAGGAATTCATTGGCGACGAAGCGGTGCGCAAACGCTACTGGGCGCGCAGCATGCTGGGCTGGCCGATGATGCGCGCCGCACAGCCGAACGCGGCGCATCTGGCCCTTGCAAGCCTGGAGCAGCAGGGCCGACTGGCGCACCTGATCACGCAAAACGTGGACGGTCTGCACACCGCTGCCGGCAGTACCAACGTGCTCGAACTGCACGGCCGCCTGCGTGAAGTCAAATGCATGGACTGCGATGCCGCGCACGCGCGCGAGTGGCTCCAGGCATCGCTTGCGGCTGCTAACCCGGGCTTTCTCGCGGCTTCGGCCACCGTCGCACCGGATGGCGACGTCGAACTTGAAGCGAACTTCAACGATTTCAAAGTCGCGCCCTGCACTGCTTGCGGCGGCATGCTCAAGCCCGACGTGGTGTTCTACGGTGACAGCGTGCCGCTTGCGCGCGCCCGCGCGGCGCTGGCTGCGGTTGAAGCGGCCGACGCGCTCCTGATCGTCGGTTCCACCGTGATGGTGCGCTCGGGCTATCGGCTGTGCGAAGCGGCACACGCGGCCGGCAAGCCAATTGCCGCGATCAATCTTGGGCGCACCCGTGCCGACCCGCTCTTGTCGCTGAAGGTACAAATCGATTGCGGCACGGCGCTGGCAGGGCTGGCCGACAGCCTCTGTTCGGCTTGACGGGGCAAAACCACGGCCCCCGGTCAATGCCGCGGCTTTGGAGCCAGGACCTGAAACGCAGCGCGAACGCGCCGCGGGCCTTGTCCGCGAAGACCTGGCCCGCTAAACGAAATCGAGGTTCTTCCCGCAGCGCGCCGGGGATAAGCCGCTTTGTGCTTCAGCGCCCCTGGAAATCCGGCGTGCGCTTCTCGGCGAAAGCGCGGCGACCCTCGTTGTAATCCGCACTGGCAAAACAGGCCTGCACCATGCGATCGACCAGCGCGATATCGCGCTTGTCGGCGTCCTTGCGGATCTCCAGCAGGGCCCGCTTGGCCGCCGCCACCGTCAGCGGTGCGTTTTCCGCGATCTGGTTGACGTAGGCCGTCACCACCGCGTCGAGTTCGGCGGCCGGCACCACTTGCTTGGCCATGCCCATGGAAAATGCGTCGGCGGCGCCGAAAATGCGCGCGCTGAAAAACAGGTCGGCGGTGTTCGAAGGACCCAGCACCTCGGTGAAGCGCTTGAGCCCCGGGTACTGGTAGCCCAGCCCTAAGCGCGCGGCCGGCATGCGGATCTTGACGTCGTCGGCGACGATGCGGATGTCGCAGTTGAGCGCCAGCCCCAGGCCGCCGCCCATGCAGATGCCGCGAATCTTGGCCACCGTGGGCTTGGGACAATCAAGCACCGCGGAATAGCCGCCATCGACGGCCTTGTTGTAATCGTCGTTGGCGCTGCCGGTACGCTGCTTGTCGAATTGCGAAATGTCGGCCCCGGAAATGAAGGCGCGGTCGCCGGCGCCGGTGATCACAATCACCCGCACTTCGGGGTCGCCTACAAACTGGGCGATGACTTTCGGCACCGCATGCCACATGTCGAAATTAACCGCATTGAATTTGCGCTGGTTGTCGAACACGACATAGCCGACGCGCCCTTCCTTGTGGTGCGTGAGCTGGCCTGGTCGTTCTTCGGTGGTGACGGTCATGAGGTCCTCGGGGGCTGTGGTTGCGGTTCGATAGGCCAAAAACTGGTTCGGCATGGCGCCGGACAGGCAAGCATTTTAAACCCGCGGTCGTGAAAGCCCCCCGCACGCACGCACCTGCGCGAATTGGAGGAAGATGCGCGCTTTCCCAATCTCTTGACCAATAAACTGGAGTCGACATGAAATCGTGGTGGATCGAAGGCGGCAGCGGCACCCTGGACATGCGTGAGGTGGCCACCCCGCAGCCGGCGCCGGGCGAAGTACTGATACGGGTCAAGGCGGCGGGCCTGAATCGCGGCGAATTCATTCGCGGCCACGGCCTGCACACGCCCGGCAAGGCCAAGGCGGCCGGCCTCGAAGGCGCGGGCGAGGTGGTGGCGGTCGGTGGCGCGGTCAAGGGCTTCAAGGTGGGCGATGCGGTCATGGGCCGCACCATGACCGGCTTCGCTGAATACTCGGTGATCGCGGAGGGCGAAACCATGCCCAAACCCGCATCGCTTTCGTGGGAAGAAGCCGCCGGCGCCTCCCTGGCGCAATGGGTCGCCTATGACATGGTGGTGCCCGAAGGCGAAGTCGGCCCCGGTGACTGGGTGCTGATTACCGGGGTCTCGTCCGGCGTCGGTGTAGCGGCGCTGCAGATTGCCAAGCACCTGAAAGCACGGGTCATCGGCACCTCGGGCTCGGCTGCCAAACTGGAGCGCCTGAAGGCAGTCGGGCTGGATGCCGGCATCGTCGCACGCGGCGCCGGCTTCGCCGCGGAAGTGCTGCGCGCGACCGACAACAAGGGGGTCAAGCTGGCGATCAACAACGTTGGCGGCACTGCCTTCCCCGACGCACTGGCGTCGCTCGCCTACCGCGGCCGCTTAGGGATAGTGGGTTATGTGGACAACACCCTGAAAGCCGAAATCGACCTGGACGCCGTGCATGCGAAGCGCCTGCGCGTCTTCGGCGTATCCAACAAGCTGCGCCCGGTGGCCGAACGCGCCGAAACGGTAGCCGGCTTCATGGCCGACATATGGCCCGCCTATGCCAGCGGCGCGATGAAACCGGTGATCGACCAGGTGTTCGGCTTCGACCAGTTGCCAGCGGCACGCGATGCCATGGAAAGCAACGCCCAGGTAGGCAAGATCGTGGTGCGGATGACAGACTGAGCTTGCGGCGGCGACACCTCGCCGCACAGCCTTTGTGTTGCAGTCATGTCGAAAAATCGTCCGGCTCTGCCGGCGATTTTTCGCAAATCACGCCTCGCCAAAAGTAGGTTTTCACTTTTGGCGACCTAGTCTGCTGTAATCCCCGCCTGCTTGACGATGCGCTCCCAAAGCAGGTATTCGCGCTCGATGCGCTCGCCCAGCTCCCTGGGCGTGGATGGCACCGCCTCCATGCCGTGCTCGCGAATCTGCTCGCGCACCTGCGGGTCGTTCAGTGCCTTGACGATTTCACGGTTCCAGCGCTCGGCCAGTTCGCGCGGCATTTTTGCCGGCCCGACAAAGGCATACCAGTTGCTCACGTCGTAACCCGGGAAGCTTTCGCCGATGGTGGGCACCTCCGGCATGGCTTCGCTGCGCTTCGGTCCGGTAACGGCCAGTGCGCGAACCTTGCCGGCCTTGATCTGCGGCACCGCCGAAGGGGCGGAGGCGAACAGCGATTGCACCTGGTTGCCCAGCAAATCACTCATCGCCGGACCGCCGCCCTTGTAAGGCACATGCGTCAGATCCAGCTTGGCGATCGCTTCCAGCAACGCGCCGCTCAGGTGCCCGGTGCCACCGATGCCCGAGGTGCCATAGGCGATGGCGCCGGCCTTGGTGCGTGCAAGTTTCACGTACTCGTCGAGGCTGCGCATCGGCTGGCTGGTGTTGACCACCAATACATTCGGAAAGGCCACCGCCAGCGAAATCGGCGTCAAGTCGCGGCGCGGGTCGTAGCCTAATTTTTTGGTGATGTGCGGTGCGACGGTCAGCGGACCGATCGCCGACAAATGGATGAAATGGCCATCGGTCGGGCCGCGCGTGGCCAGTTCGGCGGCGAGGTTGCCACCGGCACCCGGCTTGTTTTCAACATTGACCGGCTGCCCCAGTTGTTCCGACAGCTTCTTCGCCAGAAGGCGTGCGGTGATGTCGGTACCGCCGCCGGGCGCGAACCCGACCGACAGCATGATCGGCTTGGTCGGAAAGGCCGGCTGCGCCTGCGCCGTGCCGGTCGCAAGGGCAGTCGTCAGACAAGCCAGGACAATCCGCGCAGTCACAGCGGTTGTCATGCGAGTGATTGAAAGTGCCATGGCGTCACTCCGGCTATCGAACCCGCTGGCGATCCGGCGCTCCCGGCAGGTTTGCCGGATTCGCCGTGAAGGCGTATCGGTCCGAAATATTCGAAACCACGTCCACCCGCGCCGGCGGCAACGGCGCCCCGGGCGCCGTCGTCAGTCGCGGGATTATAGGTCGCGCCGCCCTCAGAGGCTGTGAAAAAATTGATCGAGGAACAATTGAGACATTGTCGAGGGTGCTTCAACCATTGACCAGAACAAACAAATCGATCCTGGGCCATTC
>JAYTDE010000006.1:0-6211 GCA_043736195.1 Burkholderiales bacterium
CGGGCCGACCCGGCTCACAACCAGGTAGCGCATCTGTGCGCCACACAACGGCCCGTCACCCAGCGGATGGTGTGCCCGAAACATCGCCCGCCATTGGCCTGACATCTCTTCGCCAGCTACCGGCACCAGCCAGACCGGCCCCAGTTCGGCCAACGTTGACTCAACTGTCGGCCAAGCCCAGCCCTCGTCTGCTCCAGCGTCCCTTCGGCCAAACCCCACTGCCCGCGCCGGTGGCAATTCGATGACACCCCGCCGCTGTAGCTTCAACAACGCCACCCGACAATTCATGTCCTTGACCCGCCCGTTTCGACCGCGCCAGTCGAGCCACTCGCACACCTCCCGCGATAATCCAGTGCGCGTCAGTTCGCCATCCGCCTTCACACGCAGGCGGATGCGATCGATGACATCCTCGGAAAATTCTTGGCCGCTGACTCGCACCACATCATGGTAGCTTTATAAATTCACCGTGTCCAGCAATAAATGTGGGGCATGATCAGCCTTGAAGGGGGGAGAGTGAGGTCAGTTCGTGCTTTGGCATGCGGGCTGAACAATGTGGCTAATCAAGTGACGCCTTGGTCCTTGAGCCAGCCAACAGCACAGTCAAAGACTTGAAAACTCACCAGCACTTGCCCTGGTTCAGCAAGGGCTTCGATACGTGCGGCGCGGTTGACGTGACGGCCGAACACATCTCGCACAATGCCGCGTGCGCTCTTGACCGAAACCTGCCCCATGTCGATGCCGATCCGCAATTTGAAGTGCTCGTGCGTCAGCAATTCGCGCTGGACTTGAAGGCAGCGTGCAACCGCTGCGCTTGGCTCGGCGAAGACAGCTAGACATCCGTCGCCGGTACTCTTCACCACGGCACCGTCATCGTCAGTCTCGAAAATCGATGCCACCTTGTCATCGAAGGCTTCGCGAATGGCCTCGTAGCGGTTTTCCCCCAGTGACTCCCGCAGGGCGGTTGAATTCGCCACGTCCGTGAACACAATCGCCAGTACCGACGTGATCTTCCTCTGCCGGTAAGCCTCTGCGCGCGCCAGATCGACGCTACCATCCACGTCGGCTTTGGTCGCGTCGTTGCCTTCCTGTGCGGATGCACCCGCTGACATCACACTCCTTCACTCGCACGAAGACGGCCGGCGACAGCGGCGTGGCTAGAGCTGCGGCAAAAGAGGCCATGGCCCACGGCCGCTATTGCGCGCAGCAGAACGGTTGGAAGCGAAACAAAGACGGCCACAGCGAACGCAACAGAATGCGGCGCGGCACGTCGATCGATGCTCATACATTCCCCGGTTCGGAGAGACAAGCCGACGTGCATTTTTCTTTTGTTGGGCGTTTTGTGGGGTAAATTCAAAACTCCAAATTTACGATCGAAAACATCAACAAAATCAAGGCTCTAGGTTATTCGTTGGCGGAGAGGGTGGGATTCGAACCCACGGTAGGCTTGCACCTACGCCTGATTTCGAGTCAGGTACATTCGACCACTCTGCCACCTCTCCGACACCACTAATTCTAGCAGAAAGGGGCGTTTCTCAAGCAGCGGTGATGCGCTCCTGCCCACCCATGTAGCCGCGCAATGCCGCAGGCACGGTGACGCTGCCATCCGCGTTCTGATAGTTCTCGAGCACCGCCACCAGCGTACGGCCGACCGCCAAGCCGGAGCCGTTCAGGGTGTGAACCGTCTGCGGCTTGCCCTTTTCGTCCCGGTAGCGCGCTTGCATGCGGCGCGCTTGGAAGCCCTCGTAATTGCTGCAGGAGGAAATCTCCCGATAGGCGCTTTGACCCGGCAGCCAGACTTCGATATCGAAGGTCTTGGCCGACGCGAAACCCATGTCGCCGCTGCACAACGCCATCACGCGATACGGCAAGCCGAGTCTCACAAGAATCGCTTCGGCGTGCGCCGTAAGCTCGTCAAGGCCCTGATATGAACGATCCGGATGAATGATCTGCACCAGTTCCACCTTGTCGAACTGGTGCTGGCGAATCATGCCGCGCGTATCGCGACCATGGGAGCCGGCCTCGGAGCGAAAGCACGGCGTATGGCACACGAACTTGAGCGGCAGCGCATCGAGTGCCACGATCTGGTCGCGCACGATGTTGGTCACCGGCACTTCGGCGGTCGGAATCAGGTAAAAATCGGCTTCGTTGTGCTGCACGCGAAACAGATCCTGCTCGAACTTGGGCAATTGCCCGGTACCCTTCATGGACTCCGCATTGACGATGTAGGGTGCGTAGATTTCGGTGTAGCCGTGTTCAGTGGTGTGGATGTCGAGCATCAATTGCGCAAGCGCACGATGCAGCCGCGCCACCTGGCCCTTCATCAGGGTGAAGCGCGAACCGCTGATCCTGGTGGCGGCATCGAAATCCAGCCCGCCCAACGCGGTGCCGACGTCTACATGATCCTTGGGCGCGAAATCGAATTCGCGCGGGCTGCCGACCCGTCGCAACTCCACATTTGCGTCTGCATTCTCGCCCGGCGGCACGCTGGCATGCGGCAGATTGGGCACTGTCAGCAGCATCGCGGTCATGCGCGCCTGCAGTGCCGCCAGGTTTGATTCGTTAGCCGCCAGATCACCGGGAACCGCGTTGGCTTCGGCCATCAATTCAGCGGTGTCCAGGCCCTTGCCACGCGCCGCGCCGATCGCTTTCGACAACTGGTTGCGGCGCGCCTGCAGTTCCTCGGTGCGGGTCTGCACTGCCTTGCGCTCGGCCTCCAGCGCCTGAAAGGCGGGCACATCGAGCATGAATGAGCGCGTCGCGAGTTGTGCGGCGACGGCATGGATGTCTTTGCGCAGGGACTGTATATCGAGCATGGCGGATGGGGCGGTCCCGCGGGTGCGGGTTTCGGGTTTGGGAAGGCGCACCGGATTGTTGCTTTTGCGCGAACAACTCCGGGGCACAGCGTGTGATTTTAGCTTTTATCGCCGCGCTTCCTTGCCGCCTGCGCATCCAGGCTGCGCAGGTGCGCAAGCTTTTCACCAATCTTGATCTCCATCCCGCGCGCCACCGGCTGATACCAGCGCTGTTTCGGAAAGTCGGCTGGAAAGTAGTCTTCCCCGGCCGCATAGGCGTCGGCTTCGTCGTGCGCGTAGCGATACTCGCGACCGAAACCCAACTCCTTCATCAAGCGCGTTGGCGCATTGCGCAAATGTTCCGGCACGGGCCGTGTCTGGTCGCCCGCGATAAAGGCGCGCACCGCGTTGTAGGCCTCGTAGACCGCGTTGGACTTCGGCGCGATCGCCAGATACACCACCGCCTGCGCCAGTGCCAGTTCGCCTTCAGGCGAGCCCAGGCGCTCGTAGGTTTCGGCAGCGTCGAGCGAGAGCCGCAGTGCCCGCGGGTCGGCCAGACCGATGTCTTCGCTGGCCATGCGCACCAGGCGACGCGCCAGGTAGCGCGGATCGGCGCCACCATCGAGCATGCGCGCGAACCAGTAGAGCGAGGCGTCCGGGTTGGAACCACGCACCGATTTGTGCAGGGCACTGATCTGGTCGTAAAACTGGTCGCCGCCCTTGTCGAATCGTCGCAGGCTTTGCGACAACGCGGTCGCGAGGAACTCGCCTGAAACCGATTGCAAATGTGCGGCGGCGGCGGCGGTCGCGACAATTTCGTAGGCATTGAGCAGGCGCCGCGCATCGCCGTCGGCCCAGCCGACCAGGCGCGTTGCAGCCTCGGGGTCGAGCACGACACCGCCGGCATGCCCATGGGCGCGCGCAAGCAGCAGGCGCAGGTCGGATCCCGCCAGCGGCTTCAGTACGTATACCGTGGCACGCGACAACAAGGCGCCGTTGACCTCGAACGAAGGATTTTCGGTCGTAGCTCCAATGAAGGTCAGCAGCCCGCTTTCGACATAGGGCAGAAACGCGTCCTGCTGGCTTTTGTTGAAGCGATGCACCTCGTCGACAAACAGCATGGTTCGGCGGCCGACCAGGCGCGATTCTTCGGCCGCCTTGACCGCCTCGCGAATTTCCTTGACCCCGCCCAAGACCGCGGAGATGGCGATGAAGTCGAACTTGAATGCGCGCGCCATCAGGCGCGCCAGCGTGGTCTTGCCCACACCAGGCGGCCCCCACAGGATCATGGAATGCGGCTTGGCGGTCTCGAACGCCACCCGCAACGGCATGCCTGGTCCCAGCAAATGCGCCTGGCCGATCACCTCGTCCAATGACTGCGGGCGCAGTATCTCGGCCAGCGGGGCTGCGGTGGATGGCGGAACATCGCTGACGCTGGCCCCGAACAGCGAATTCGCCACAGTTGAATCGCGAGCCACTCGGTTTGGCGTCCGCGGCGCGAATCGGTTACTTCTCGCCGCCGATCACGTCCGCCCCTTTGGGTGGCGTGAAGCGGAATGTGTCGGCGGGCAAGCCGGGGTTGCGCTCCATTTTGCCAAACGTCAACACCGAAGTCTGGCCAAAGGTGTCCTGCAGCTCCATCGCCGCCAACACCGCCGCACCAGCTTCGATCCTGAAGCCGATACGGACCGCCTCAAAAGTGGTGTCCTTCGATTTGGGCACGGCGATCAGCCATTGCAGTCCATCGCGCAACCCGGCTTCCTTAACCTCGAAGTTGCGTTCGAGGTCGTCATTGCCGGCAAGAATCGCCGCAGGGCTCTGGCCGAGCGCGCCGTCGAGTTTGCGCACTGTGACCTGGTTCAGGTCACGATCGTAGATCCACAAGCGCTCGCCGTCCCCCACAATCCACTGCTCGTAAGGTTTGTCGTACACCCAGCGGAACTTGCCGGGGCGCTGAAACTGAAACGAGCCGGAAGCGGGGTTGCTGTTCTTGCCGCTCTTCCCCACCACGACCTGGGTGAAGGTGGTCTTGCCCGAACGTGTGCTGCGCACAAATTCACGCAATGCCGCAAGCGCGGTCGTCTGCGCATTTGCCGGAATGGCAAAACAGGCGAGCAACGCAATCGCAATCAGACGCATCATTCCGCCCGCGCCGGCGCGAGGATGTCGCGATTGCCGTTGGACTGCATCGGCGACACCATTCCGGCCTTCTCCATCGCCTCAAGCAGCCGCGCCGCGCGGTTGTAGCCGATGCGCAGGTGGCGCTGTACCAGTGAAATCGATGCCCGCTTGTTGCGCAGCACGATTTCCACCGCCTGGTCGTATAGCGCGTCCGCTTCGGCGTCGCCCGCGCCCGCTTCACCGCCCTCGCCTTCGAGCACACCACCTTCGAGAATGCCTTCGATGTAGTTGACCGAGCCCATCTCCTTGAGGTAGTCGACCACGTGATGCACCTCGTCGTCAGCCACGTAGGCACCGTGCACGCGCTGCGGCATGCCGCCCCCCGGCGGCAGATACAGCATGTCGCCCTGCCCCAGCAAGGATTCGGCACCCATCTGGTCGAGAATGGTGCGTGAATCGATTTTGGACGACACCTGAAACGCCATGCGCGTAGGTATGTTGGCCTTGATCAAGCCTGTGATCACATCCACGCTCGGCCGCTGCGTCGCCAGGATCAGGTGAATGCCCGCAGCGCGCGCCTTCTGTGCCAGCCGCGCGATCAGTTCCTCGATCTTCTTGCCGGCGACCATCATCAGGTCGGCCAGTTCGTCGATCACCACCACGATGAAAGGCAGGTGTTCGAGCGGCTCCGGCGCGTCCGGTGTCAGGGTGAACGGGTTGGTCAAGGGTTTTCCGGCCGCCGCAGCTTCAGCCACCCTGTTGTTGAACCCCGCCAGATTGCGCACGCCTTGCGAGCTCAGGAGCTTGTAGCGGCGCTCCATTTCAGCCACGCACCAGTTGAGCGCGTTGGCGGCCTGCTTCATGTCGGTCACAACTGGCGCCAGCAAATGCGGTATGTCCGCATAGACGCTAAGTTCGAGCATCTTCGGATCGATCAGGATCAGCCGCACGTCGCGCGCTTCGGCCTTGTAAAGAAGCGAGAGCAGCATCGCGTTGATGCCGACCGACTTGCCCGAACCGGTGGTACCGGCCACCAGCAAGTGCGGCATCCGCCCCAGATCGGCCACCACTGGTTTGCCTGCGATATCCTTGCCCAGTGCGATGGTGATCAAGGACGCATTGTCGTTGTAGACCTGCGAGCCCAGTATCTCGGATAAGCGCACCACCTGACGTTTCGGATTGGGCAATTCCAGTCCCATCAGGCTTTTTCCGGGAATCGTTTCGACCACCCGTACCGACACCAGCGAAAGCGCGCGCGCCAGATCCCGGGCCAGGCCGACGATCTGGCTGCCCTTGAC
>JAYTDE010000007.1:0-4212 GCA_043736195.1 Burkholderiales bacterium
CTTAGGAAACGTCGGCTGCAAATCGGCCGCAGCGGTCCATTTTTCACCGCCTTCTTGGCCCATAGCTGGGCTATGGGCCTTCGAATTCGGCAAAAACTGTCCTCGCTGGGGCCAATTTTCGCTCTCGACGTCCTAAGTCCGACAGGCTGCTAGAGCCCAAGCAGTTCCAGCGCAGCCTGGTGCAACGGGCTCGCTGGTTCACCCAGCGCGTCGAGAATGCTGAAATGATGCCGCTCGGGCATCTGCACATCGCGCCGCAAAACCCCTCGCCAACGCTCGCTGATCATTCGGTTCTGGCGCTTGAACTCGTCGCTTTCAAGGCCGCCGACAGCGGTCAGAAGCGGCGCATGTGTGGCCGGCTTCATCCATGCCGGGCTCAGACGCGCGACCCGCGTTTTATTGAGTTTGAGATCGTCGTTCAGGAACTTCGCATGCATGATCGGTTCGAGATCGAACAGCCCGCTGATTGCCAATCCGCCCTTGACGACATTGGGCGGCAAAGCTCCGTGCCAGCGTGGCCATTCGCAGGCCAGCATCATCGCGGTGAGATGGCCGCCGGCGGAATGACCGGCCACGTACAAATGCTGTGGATCGGCACCATACTTGCCGGCGTGCAGGTAACACCACGTGATGGCCGAGAGTACGTCACGCACCAGTTCTTCAAGGGCAACTGTGGGCACTAGGCGGTAGTTGATGACGGCGACTACCGCCCCTGCCCGTGTCAGCGCCGGTACAAGATATGAACAATCGGATTTGTCCTGTGCGCGCCAATAACCGCCATGAATGAATACCAGAAGTGGCGCGCCGCCATGCCGAGCGGCGCGCGCCGGAAACATGTCCAGTCGTTGCGCGGGGTGCTCGCCATAGGCAATATCGAGAACACAGGGTTCGGCGAGGCGGGTCTGGCGCGATTCCAGAGCCCAGCGTTCGAAGTATTTGGCATGGTCCGGCACCCGCGCCCGCGCGTTGTACTCGCTGTTGCAGTAGTCACGGTTGTAGCGCATTTCGGTGCTCCGGTTTGCTTGGTCGACCGCGTTCACCAAGGTTACAACATCGCCAGTGGCATGTTTTTGAAACGACCCGCATGACTGTTTCAAGGATACGCCAGGCCACCGCGAGTTTCATTGCCACCCCGCAGGCGGCAACCTGGGGCGCTCGATAGCACCCCAACCCGAAAATCGCATCGGGTGAAAGCGCGCTTTTCAACCAATGGCGTGGTTGCGAAACACGGCCGTGGCCGCGGTTTGCGCATGCCCCGATGCCTGCGGGCATCAAGGCCGTATCGTGTCGCAACTTCCGGGTTACGTTACTGGGCGGGCCCTGCCGCCGCTTGTTCGCCGCGTGGCTGCAAGCCCAGCGTCTTGACGATGGTATCGACCAGTGTCTGCTTCTTGTAAGGCTTGGCGACGTAGGCGCTGGCACCCAGCGACAGACCCTTGAAGACGTCCTGCTGACTGGCCATCGCCGTGAGCATGATCACCGGCACCTGCTTTAAGCGCGGATGCTGGCGCATGCGCGCCAGAATATCGAAGCCGTTGGTGCCCGGTAATTCGATGTCGAGCAGCAGGCAATCGGGCAGGGGGCTTTTGTTGAGTTCCGCGATGATCTCTTCACGGGTTGCGGCATGACGTTGCTTGAAGCCGGCTTTCATGACGATGTTTTGGGCAAAGCGCGCCTGGATTTCATCGTCTTCGATGATCAGAACAGTGATGTCGGTCCAGGATTTGCCCAGCGGGGTCAGGCTGGCGGCTGATGTAAGGCGCAGGAAGGAACCGGTCTTGGTCAATACATCATGACCGTCGGTGGCTGCCATCGCGATGCTGCGCTGGTCGGCCTCGGTCAGCGCGGGGGCGTCCAGCGGTTGTTCGAAGTGCGCCGTGAAATCGAGGTCATGCTCTTCACCGGCTACCGCGGCGGCCAGGTAACCGCCGGCGATCAGGCGCTCGAGCGCGGCACGCAGGTCGGATTCCGGCATGCGGATCGCGCGCTTCTTGATCAAGTCGAAATGGGTTTCGCTCGATACCAGCGCGAGTACGCGAATCAACTCGGGCGCAATCTGTCCGGCCTGGCCGCGCATTGCGCGGTCGCCTGTCTCGGTGCGGCGGAAAATCGTGTCCTTCGCCATTTCCTCTATTCGCCTCTAGTCGAACTTCGGTTTGAAGGAGGCGTCGACTTCAACCCGGAAGCCATTGGCCAGGCGATTGGTCTTGTTCGCAAGGGCCGTGACCGCCAGTACCTCGGCCAACATTGCGTCACTCATGCCCTGCTTGCGCGCCGAGGCGGTGTGCGAATGGCTGCAGTACTCACAATTGTTGGTGGCGGAAACGGCGATGTAGATCAGTTCCTTGGTGAGGGCATCGAGCGTACCGGGGCTCATTACGTCACGTACTTCTTCCCACGTGCGCTTGAGCGTTGGCGGATCGCAGGCCAGGACTTTCCAGAAATTGTTGATCGAGGGGATCTTGCGCGTGACCAATATGTCGTCATAGACAGCCCTGACCTCGGGTGACGCTTCCTCGTACTCGACTGCCCTGACCAGTGCCATGAGTACCTTCCGGGTCAGCCATTGCGCGCCGGGCGCGCCGCTTTACGGTCCAGCAGGCGACCGAAATTGTCGAGCGAAAGCAGGTGCGCGTAGATGCGCGCCAGCAATCCCTTGCGAACCAGGGTACGCAATTGGTCCGCGGTGAGGAACTCAAGCTTGGCCTCATTGACCCGATGCATGCCGGTCAGGTTCATTGGCGTGCCACCGGTGAGCGTGGCCTGCATGGTGAATGGCTCGAGCAACCCATACTCGAAGAAGATACTGCACATCTCGCGCGTGCGCTCCAGGTCGGCTTCATACTCGTTCAAAAGCTTCTCGATCCCGGTCCAGCGCGGCAGGGCATGGTTGTCGCTGTCGAACATGGCTTCGCCCGAATCTTCGTCGACCGCTACGTAGGCCTTTTCGACGCAGATCAAGCGATCCTGCTGTTCGACTGCGTCCAGCGTCACGCGCGCCATGCAGAACGGATAGCGCCGCACATAGGCCGGAACATAGGTTGACCCGACCCAACCGGAATCCTCCAGAAACAGGTTTTCACCGCTGCTCAAGCCCAACACCGCGACCGGCGAAAATGTCTTGCCGTCGTCGCCTGACGCAAACACCAGGGGATAGTCGCGGCCTGCCACACCGAATTCGGCAAAGCTGACGGGGATTGCGTTGAGTTCCCGCGTGAACCCCGGCAGCTCCGCAGCGGCCGGCAACTTGACCCGGTGGGTTTTCAGGAACGGCACGATCTCGCGATAGCCGAACGGGGGATTGATATCCATAAAGTTGTGGTCCGATGGTTTCCAGGAGGCGAAATCATAGCGCATCAGCGTGCTGGCGGCTCGATGGCGTGTCCGCAGGGCCTGCCGTCGTGCCTGACGCGCCTTCTGCGAGGCAGCGCAAGAACGTCAGGATCGCATGCAAGGATGCTCGACAAGACCGGATGGACCGATGCGGGCAGTCCGCCATCCGGGTCCGGAACCTCAAAGCTCAACGTTGCGCATCTGCTGGCTGCACGCCCTCGCAATTTGGTTGCCGCTTCCCACTCAGATCCGCGATTCAGGCTCGTCCGGCTTCTGACGGCAGCGCCGGGTCGCCGTCGAAGCCGAATCGGGCTCCCAGGTCGATATGCCTGATCGACTGCACCACGTGCCGGGCGCCCGCCCAGGTGAACAGCAGCGGTTCGGGTTCAGGCAGGGTGAGCCAGCGCTCCAGACTTGCGTCACCGACCGACTGCCCGTCGCCGTCGGTCAGCGCGTCGTGGATCTGACCCAGGTCGCGGTCATCCACAGCACCGGGCCCGATATCGGTGAGCATGATCGGGCGGGCCAAATCATCGATCCACAGCCCTTCGATGCATGTTGCCACGCGGCCGGTGTGAGTCAGCGGCGGGTGGCCGCGTTCGTAGCGATAAATCCACGGAGTGACCGCGAGCCGGACAAAAACGCGCTGTGGCCCGTTCTGAAAGTACCAGCGGCCGTGCGCGTCAGGCTGGTAGTTGCGGCCGATGAATTCGCTGATCGCCGGATTGCCGATCACATCGAAGCGACCGGAGCTAGCGTAGTCGGTCGCGCGCAGGCGAAAGCGGCCACGCGCATCGAGCATCAGCCAATGATGGACGTCGGGCACATTCGGCCACCGTGCCAGCGCCGCCAGAACGATCGTATCCATCGATGGAGTTC
>JAYTDE010000008.1:0-2422 GCA_043736195.1 Burkholderiales bacterium
CGGCCCACTTTCCCTTCAAGGCGTGCAGCCGCAGCGCGGGGTGATGCGGATTGGCCTGGAGCAGCAGGAGCGTCTTGGCGTACTGGTCAATCGCATCCGGATGACGCCGCAGAAAGCGGGCAGCGCGCCGGTTGCATCGCTCGGTGAATACCAGCTGCCACGCCATCTATGCGGCCAGTTTGGCCAGCCGCTTTAAATGCCTGGCCACCGATTCCTTGACGAACCGTCCCGCATCCAGATCCGCTCCCGATTCAGCCAGGGCCGACTCGAGCTCGCACTCCCGCAAATGCGCATAGTGCTCACGGCTCATGACCACGTATTTCAATTGCCCGCGGACTGTGACCGAAGCCTCCTGCCGATCCGACAAGGCTTCTTCGATCGCGCCCACACCCCTGGTCTTGAGGTCATTCGCCGATATCGTATTCACGGAAATCGCATGCCTTATTGCTCTGTCAACAACGTCATGAAGTGTACGATTCAAAACACCAGTCCGGGTTCGCAAGGCGCCCGCCATCCCCACGCCGGCTCGCGCCGGCTACCGTCAAGGCTTGCCGATCTCCACACCGGCCGCGCGCTCCACCAACTGCGCGATGGTGGTGAAGTCGCGCTCCCCACCGATCTCCTCGAAGGCGCGCCGCCACAGGTCGCGCACGGCGGTCGCCACCGGCATCGGCACCGCAGCCGCATTCGCCTCTTCCAGGCACAGCCGCACATCCTTGTACATCATGCCGGTGGTGAAGCCGAAGTCGAAGCTGCGCGGCAAGATCGCTTTGGGGAACTTGTCCTGCGAAGCGGTGTTGCGCCCGCTGCCGGCGTTGATCACCTCGATCATGATCGCCGGGTCGAGCCCGGCCTTGACGCCGAACACCACCGCCTCGGAAGTTGCCGCCATCGCGGTGGCCGAAAGCAGGTTGTTGGCCAGCTTCATGGTCTGGCCCATGCCGGGGCGCTCGCCGATGAAGAACACGCGCCCGATGTGCGAGAGCATCGGTTCGAGTTCGGCGAAGAGCGTGCGCGGGCACGCCACCATCACCGCCAGCGTGCCCTTGACCGCGCCGGCCACGCCGCCGCTGACCGGTGCATCGACAGCGGCGATGCCCTTGGCTGCCAGCGCCGCCGCGATTTCGCGCGCCGCAGTGGCGCCGGTGGTCGAAAGATCGAGCACGGTTTTCACCTTGCCGCCGACCGCCACGCCGTCGGCACCCAGCGCCACCGCGCGCACGGTCGCCGGGTCGGGCAGGCTCATGAGCACCGTCGCGGCGGCTTGGCCCACCGCCGCCGGCGAGGCTGCCGCATGCGCGCCCTTGGCCACCAGCAGATCGACGCTTTCACGACGCACGTCGTAGACGGTGAGTTCGTACCCGGCGTCGAGCAGGCGCGACGCCATCGGCACGCCCATCCTGCCCAAACCGATGAAACCGATGTGCTTGTCCATGTTTGCTCCAGGAAGTCGATGAGGGTTGCAATGTACATCCGGTGCCGCGCTTGCGCGAGCCTGCCGAGATTCGATGAGCGTGACGCGCCCCACTTCCCGCACCTTGCGCAACTTCAAGAACCAACTCAAGGCCAGACGGTATTGCGGCATACTCAAGCAACTTGCCCTGACCCGGGAACACATCATGCTGCAGTTCACTTTCCCAGTCGTTTTGAAACCCGACAAGAAAGACGGCGGATTTGTAGTCACCTGCCGTGATGTCCCGGAGGTGGTGACACAAGGCGAGACCATAGACGAAGCCATCAACGAAGCCGAGGGCGCTCTCCAGGCAGCCATCGAGATGCGCATCGAGGATGGCATGTGCGTACCGGTGCCGTCCGCCAGAAAGCGCAGCGAACATCTTGCCTGCCTGCCGGTGGGCACGTCAATGAAGGCGGCGCTGACCGTTTCGATGCGGGAGCAGAACGTATCGAAGGCCGAGCTGGCGCGGCGCCTGGGTCTGGATGAAAAAGAGGCCAGGCGAATGCTCGATCCGAAGCATGAAACCAAGGTTCCGACGCCGGAGCGGGCGCTGCACGCGCTTGGCAAGCGGATTGAACTGGTGGTGGTCTGATCGATTTGCGCGGCACATTTCAACGGCACGCGACTCGGCCAGGATCGAGTACCGATACGGCCCGGCGAATGCCTCGGCACGCAACCCGATCAGCCAGCTGCAATTCAACCCGGCACTTCAGGAACCAGCCCCGCGACCTCGGCCTCGGTCGGAAACCCGTGCGTCTGCGCGCGTGAATAACGCAGCGCGCCGTCGATCTCGATATCGAATTGCCCGGAGCGACCCGGGCGCAATTCGACCGCGGTCACGCCCAGTTCGGCAAGAATGTCTCTCACACGGAGAGCCTGCGGCTTGTAGCCTCAGCCGCCGCAGTAATGGATGATGATGTTCATCAGATGCGGGCTTCGAAAGTGGTCGCGCGGCAATCCGGCGAC
>JAYTDE010000009.1:0-4046 GCA_043736195.1 Burkholderiales bacterium
CTGCAACTGCGCGATGCGCTCGGGCGCAAACCCGTAGTTGGCCAGTATCTCCATCGTATGCTGGCCCAACAGCGGCGGCGGCAGGCGCACGGTCCGATTCCCGGCGGATTCCAGCCGGACCGGATTGCCGATCTGTCGAATCTCCCCCAGGATCGGGTGCATGATGGTTTCGACCAGACCGTTGGCCAATACCTGGACATCGCTCAACGTCTCACCGACGTTGTAGATCGGACCGGCCGGGATGCCGGCCTCGATCAACATGTTGGTCCACTCGACCCGCGTGCGCGCCTTGAAGGAATCATTGAGCAACTGGTTCAGTTCGGCGCGGTGGCTGACCCGTGCATCGTTGTTCGCGAATCGCGCGTCGTTCGCCAGCGCGGGCTTGCCGATGCACTTGCACAGTTGGTCCCACATTTTCTGATTGGCGACAGCGACATTGAAAATGCCGTCCTGCGCCTGGAACGTCCCATACGGGCAGATGACCGGATGGTCGTTGCCCACCGGGCCGGGAATCTCGCCGAGACTGAGAAAGCGCTGACCCTGCACGCACAGCAGTCCGACCAGCCCGCCGAGCAGGGACGTCTCGACGATCTGGCCCTGACCGGTCAGGTGTCGTTGATTGATCGCCGCCTGAATGCCGATCGCGCCCCACATGCCGCCGACCAGGTCGCCGATCGGCACGCCCATGCGGGTGGGCGAATGTGCGTCCGGTCCGGTCACGCTCATCAGCCCGGACATGCCCTGGGCGATCTGGTCGACGCTCGGCCAGTGCGCACTGGGCCCGTGGCTGCCCATGCCGGTGATCCGGGCGCAGATCAGCTTCGGGTTCGCCGCGCGTAGCTGCGCGAAGTCGAGCCCCATGTCGTCGAGCGTGCCGAGCTTGAAATTTTCGACCACGACATCGGCGCGCAGCGCCATTTCGCGGATCAGGTCGATGCCGCGTGGGTCGCGGAAATTGACCGCGATGCTTTTCTTGTTCCTGCTCACGCTGAGGTAATACACGCTGATGCCGCGGTCGAACGGCCCCCACAGGCGGATCAAGTCGCCGTCGCCGATGGGTTCCACTTTCGCCACGTCGGCGCCGAGATCGCCAAGGATGGTCGTGCAGAACGGTCCGGCCAACCATCGGGTCAGGTCGAGGACGCGCAGGCCGTGCAATGGCAATGTCATATTGATTTCTTCGAAGTCCGCAGGTGGCGTGTTGCCGTGGTCGCCGTGCGGGCTATTCGGCCTTCATCCCGGTACGGGCGACGAGTTCCTCCACCGCGTTGAAGTCGGCGTCCAGCTTCTTTGCGAAGGCGGCCGGGGATCCGCCAATCGGCGCGGTCCCCAGCGCAAGGAGTCGGTCCCGAATCGCGGCGTCGCGAAGAACCAGGTCGACTTCGCGGTTGAAGCGGTCGACGATCGCGGCCGGCGTATTCGCCGGCGCCACTATGCCAAGCCACAGCGAATGCGTCGCGGCGGGGTAGCCGAGTTCCGCCATCGTCGCTACGTCCGGCAGCGCAGGCCAGCGGGTGTCCCCGTTGATCGCCAGGGCGCGAAGTTTTCCGGCAAGTATGTGCGGCATCGCGCCCGCGAGCGACGACATGACCAGCGGAACCTGCCCGCCCAGCGCGTCCTGCAGGGCGGGGCCGGCACCCTTGTACGGAACGTGCACCAGCTGGATCCGGGATGCCGCCATGAAGAGTTCCGTGGCGATGTGAACCGGCTGACCAAAACCGGCGCTGCCGTAGGCAATCTTTCGAGGCTGCGCGCGGGCGGCTTCGACCAACTGCCCAAGGGTCGTGAATTGCGACGTTGGCTGGGTGACCAGTACGGACGGTCCTTCGGATAACTGGACCACCGGCATGAAATCCCGCCGCGGGTCGTACCCGGCGTCTTTGTAGATGCGCGGATTCACGTTGTGATTGTTCGCCGTCAGCAACAGGGTGTAGCCGTCAGGCGCGGCCTTGGCGACCAGTTGCGACGCGATGTTACCGCCGGCGCCTCCGCGGTTCTCGACCAGCACTGGCTGGCCCAGCGCAGGCGCCAGGCGCTCGGCAACGATGCGGCCTACCGAGTCCGCGCTGCCGCCCGCGGCCACGACCAGGACGAGGCGAATCGGTTTTGCCGGATAGGTGGCTTGGCCGTGAGCGAGAGATGCGCATAGCATCATTAGTGCCGCTACGGCAAATCTTCTAGCCACGCGCCGCTGCGCGTTTCGTCCTGGGAAGCGATGCGCTGCGATTTTGCCCATGAATTCTCCGACTGGATTTGCCGCCACGACCGGGCCGCTACGCAATCATCACCAGCGCGCCGCTGGTGTTGCGTGCTTCGAGCAGGCGATGCAAGGATAGGAATTTCAAGCGCATGAACCGAGTATCCCTGACCGAGGAAGTCCGGTCAATGCCAGTTTTTCCGCACTGCCCGCGTAACGCTGCCGAAGTATTCGCGCCCTCACCCGCGTCGGGTCCGGAAATTGCCGCTGTCGTAGCGTCGATCCGGCACTCTCGGTCGCAGACGCGCAAGTGTCTCCCGTGGCGGGTGAGTGGCGGGTGAGTGGCGGGCGAAAACCACGCGTCACCAAGCGATTCGCCGATCGAACCCCTGCTCCGGTCCTGGCTTGGGCGGCTTGATCCCGTTGTCGATCGTTGCGTGCCTGTTGCGCCGCAGTAGCCATCTGCCACAGCGCAGGCCCGTAAGCGGGCGCGATGCGGAGAGGCTGGGGTGATGCGCCGCTATGCTTGAGAACTTTCGCCACGCTGCCGGCATCGTTGATGCAGGCGATGATGCGCATCTGACTGCGGCAGAGCGGGCACAGCAGTGGCAAGGCCTCATCTATCCGCGCCAGCAGCAAGGCCCACAGGCAGCGCGACACGGCACGATCGCGGGGCGCAGCGCGGGTCGCCACGAAAGTCGGCGCTGGCGGCAGGGGCGAGCACGGCCACCACCGACCGCAGCGCTGCATTGGGCGCCAGCTCAGCGTCATAGCGACGGCGATGCGCACGCGGCGGCGGCACCCGGGCGGCGATCTTCGTGATCGGCTCCAGTGGCGTGGGCACTAGCGCCGCCGGGTGTGTGCCGGACGCTGTTCCACGCGCCGGCTTGGGGTTGCGGCAGACCGGATGCAGGGCATCGCGTTGCTGCAGATGCACAAGCGCGAATGGCGGACGGGCACAATAGCGCAGCAGACGCTCCTGCCCGGTCCGGTCGGCGCGGTCGGCGCCCTCGATGCGCACCGAGCCATCCACCGAAAAGCCGCCGTCGTGCGCCCAGGCGCGCATTTCCGCGGCGTCATCCGGGTCGATCAGGCCGCGCTTGACGCAGGCGCGCAGGACACCGGTCCGCACGCCAGCCTGCACCTCGGCAAAAGACGCCGCGTCAAGTTCGATGGGCGGCATGGTGGTCAACCCCGGTGACATCATCGTCGGTGACGATGACGGACTGGTGGCGGTGGGCATCGCGCCCATCGTGCTCAAGGCCGCAAAAGCCATGGCGCAGGATGAAGACGCGATGCTCAGCGCGATCCGCAAAGGCAAGAAAGTGGATCGTTCCCGGGTCGACAAGGCGCTGCGCGCCAAGGCTTGCGATTTCTGAGAATTACCGGCAAGTTACACAGCGATGCACATATCTACAAAGGGGGCGGAGTCTGCCATTCGCGGTGATGACGCCCAACGACCAAGCTAACCGGCGCGCGTCGTTTGCGCGTCCGGTTGAACGCCCTGTTGGACGAAGCCGCTACGCGGAGAATCTCACAGTGCTGATCCGGATTCAAAATGTGACCTCGCCCCCTCACCCGAGGGGTTGTTCCAAACGAACATTGAGGTTACCCGAAGATGGCAACATTGTCAGACGCAAAATTCAAGCAGGACTACGCCGCCCACCTGAAGCACCTGAAGCTCAAGGGCCTGCAACCGAAGACCATCGACGCCTATTCGCGCGCCATCCGGCGCATCGGCGAGCATTTCAACTTCCAGATCGACAGCCTGACCGAGCCGCAACTGACCGATTTCTTCAGCCAACTGTTGGTCGATGGCTCGTGGAGCAAGGTCAAACTCGATCTGTAC
>JAYTDE010000010.1:0-7271 GCA_043736195.1 Burkholderiales bacterium
AGGTTTTCGATCGCCTGCTCCATGGGTACACCCAGCATCACGTCGAGCAGCGAGAACACACCGGCCAGAAAGGCGTTGTCACAATCTTCCTGGGGCAGGCACTCGGCGGCGAGCAGCTCCATGAAGCGCGCCCGCGTGACCGCGAAACTGGCCACCACGGGCGGTGCGCTGCCGCTTTTGATCGATGTCAGCAACAGCGCCGCCCAGCGGAACAGCTTCTTGAGCCCGAGAATCATCACCGCGTGGCGGAACGAAGTCACCTCGCAACCAAGACCGAAGCCTGCGGAATTGATGTAGCGCAGAAGCTTGAACGCCAGGGTCGGATCGCGCTTGAGCAATTCTTCGATGACGCCCGGGTCGGCTTCCTTGCGCACCTGGTTGATCAACTGGATAACCGTTGAATAGGCCGGATTGGCCAATTTGGCTGCGACCGCGGTGGGACGCTCGAAGTAGAAACCCTGGAAAAACTTGACGCCCAGTTTGGCCAGCAACTCGAATTCCTGCGCCGACTCCACCTTCTCGGCGATCACTTGCGCGTGTTGATGGTTGCCGGCGATGCGCACCGCGGCCGGCAAGGTCTCGGGCTTGAGGCGGCGGATATCGAGCTTTATGTACGCCGCCAACGGTACCCAGGCGGCATACGGCTTGGTCAACACAAAGGCGCCAAACGCCAGACGAAAGCCGCGCATTTTCAATTGGACCAGCGCTTCGGCGGCTGCGGCGATGAGGTCGGCCTGGTTGTCATCGATCGCCGGTACTTCCAGTACCAGGCGCTCGGGATTGACCATTTCGAGATGCACTCCGCTGAGTGTCTCGGTGGTGCAATTGATGAAAGCCAGTTTGTTGCCGAAAAGCGATTCACTGCCGATATTGGAAAGCGCATTGAACATCAGTGCCGCGTCGGTCGCCGCGTTCATTATCTCGGTAACGGCATCGGCGGCGGGATGGCGGCGATGCAGAAGCTCGTAGCCGATCACACCGCGCTTGGCATCGACAATCGGCTGCCGCGCAATGACCGCGATGTCGCCGCCGGTGGGGATCAGCGCGGCCGGCAGCATCGGGTTGCTTTCGAGAGAGGTGGCCATTTGCATGATGAGCATCCGAAAACGTGGTACTTGATGCGGCATCATGACCGATCGCCACAAGCGCCCAATGCATGAGTTGAGGGCGAATTCGCCCGCTATTTGCGGCGTGGCGTGAAGCTGACAACCGCTTCTCCCGAAGTGCGGCGTCGCGGTGCGGCTTTCCAGGCGTGGCCATAGATCACTTCGAACGTCGCCGGCAGGCGACCAGCGCGGCGCGAACTTTCGTAGGCGGCGCGCACCCGCGCAATGCGCGCGCGGCCGGTCAGGGTACGGCGGCGACCAATCATCGCGTTGGCCGAACCGGTCGCGCGCAAATCGGCGAACAGGCCATCCAGGTCAGCATAAGTAAGAGTCAGTATCTCCATATCCATGACCGGTGCGCCGAAACCGGCACCTGCCAGGGCGTCGCCGATATCGTGCAGGTCGATGAATCGCTTGACATGCCAGCCCGGGCCGGCCTGGCTGAACGCGGCACGCAACTCCTTCAAGGTATCCGGGCCCAGCGTGCTGAACATGAACAGGCCATCGACTTCGAGCACGCGTTGCGCCTCGCGAATCGCCAGCAATGGGTCGTCAAGCCAATGTAGCGACAGATTCGACCATACCAATCCAAAAGCGCCTGACCCAAACGGCAGAGTGGCCATGTCGCCGCATACTGCGCTCACCGCCGGCGCCCTGCCCAGCAAGCGGCGCCAACCCTCCAGGCGCGGCATGCCAGCACGCGCCATGGATTCCGCCAGATCAAGCCCGACGACGCCGGCAGCGGGAAACCGGGTAAGCAAACCCGCGCTGGCAGCGCCGGTACCGCTGCCCAGATCAAGGATGCGTCGCGGAGCGAGTTTGATGACGTCGAAGCGATCCAGCATGCGCCCGGCGACTTCCCGGTGCAGACCGTCGCCGCTTGCAAACGAAGTTGCAGCGCTCGCGAAGTTGCGCTTCTGCGCCGCACGGTCGGCAAAAAATGGTTCCGCGCCGCGCACACCGGTATCATCCATGAGGCACGCTGCGCATGGATGTACGGCACGCGGCCACCGTCCAGGATGCGTCTGCAAGCTTGCGCAGGCATCGAAAACCGCACGGCAGCAACCGGAACCGCGCAAACCACTTGCTCATGTTCGAAAGACACTTGATTACCAAACCCATATTGTGGTCCGAGATGCGTTTTCGGGTTGCACCGTGAGGTTTTTCAGCCGCCTGTTCGCACTGGCGAGCGAACAGGACTGCCGGTTGTGCGGCGATGCATCCGCGCGCGCTATCTGCATTGCCTGCGACGCCGACCTGCCGCGCCTGCCGCCCGCTTGCTGCCCGATATGCGGCCTGCCCTCGCCTGGCGCACAAAGTTGCGGCCGCTGCCTTTCGGCACCTCCGGCCTACGACGCAACCATCGCGGCGCTCGAATACGCGTTCCCGGTCACCCGCCTGATTCAATCCTTCAAATATGAGCATGCCGTTGGCTTGGGCGTCACTCTGGCAGCCTATCTCGCGCAGTCGATCGCAACCGATGGCCCATGGCAGGTCGATCTGCTGGTGCCTTTACCTCTGGCGCCGGAGCGGCTCAGGGAACGCGGCTACAACCAGGCGCTTGAACTGGCGCGGGTGCTTGCGAGACAACACGGCCTGGCGCTTGATGGCCGCGCGGTCGCGCGCGTGCGACACGCTCCGCCGCAGGCCGAACTGCCCTGGAAGGAGCGACGCCGAAACATCCGTGGCGCGTTCGCCGCGCGCCGCCGCTTCGACGGCTTAAGCGTAGCCGTCATAGACGACGTCATGACCACCGGTGCCACGCTCGACGAGATCGCACGGGTACTCAAGGCTGCCGGCGCGCTGCGGGTGGTCAACTGGGTCGTCGCGCGCACCCTGCCGCGGCCATCCGCCCACATGCCTTAAAATCCGCCGCTGCTCAGGGGTGCGGCCCGGGCCATGCCTTGAAAGCGAGGCCTCCGGCACCCATCTTGACAAATAGAACCAGCGCCCGCCGAACCGGATCATCCATGAATGCAAGCCCTGCCCCTGCCGCCGCGCAAGTTGCCGATGTCACTGAAGCCACCTTCGACCTGGAGGTGATGGAGGCGTCCATGCACCAACCGGTGGTGATCGATTTCTGGGCGCCTTGGTGCGGCCCGTGTCGCGCCCTTTCCCCGGTACTCGAAAAGCTGGCGCTCGAATATGCCGGCAGGGTCAAGGTCGTCAAGATCAATTCGGACGAAAACCAGAGTCTGTCGCAGGCCTTTGGCGTGCGCAGCATTCCATTCGTCGCAGCGCTGGTGGGTGGCCAGATGGCTGCCCAGTTCATGGGGGCCAAACCGGAAGGCCAGGTCAAGACATTTTTCGATCAGGTGCTCAAGGCTTTTGCCCAGGCACTGCCGGACGCAGCCAAGGCCCTGGAGGCTGCCGCGGCCGAAGTCGCCGCGCCGCCGGCAAGTCCGGCGGAAACCAAGCGCGGCGAGGCCGCAGCGCTGGCGGCAGCCGGCGATTTCGACGCCGCCGTTGCCGCGCTTGCGGCCGCACTTGTGCTGGATCCGACGCTGATTCTTGCGCGCCTTGACTTGGCGGAAATCGAGATGGCCGCCGAACACCATGATGCGGCGCGCGGGCATCTGGCGCAGGTCGAACTGAAACCCGGCGAGCGCGATCTGGCGATGCGTTTCGACTCGCTCACTGCGCGTCTGGCGGCGCTTGAGGCCGTCAAGGATTTGCCGGCAACCGAGGAATTGAGTGCCGCCCTCGCCGCCAACCCGGGCGATCACAAGGCCCGCTTCGATCTGGCGCACGCGCTGATTGCCGAAGGCGCATTCGCCGAAGCGCTCGATCACTTGCTTACGATCGTCCGCGTTGACCGCAAGTGGAATGAAGGGGGCGCGCGCAAGGCCATGATCAATGTCTTCAACATACTCGCCGGCGATGAAGGGTCCGCGGATCTGGTGCTTGCCTTCAGGCGCCGATTGGCCACTGCGCTCAACTGATACGGCGTCGCACACGGCTTGCCGGCGACAAGGCCGTCCGCAGGACAGCGCGCGTGACCCGATGCTGCATATCGTCCTGTACCAGCCGGAAATCCCGCCCAACACCGGCAACGTGATCCGGCTGGCAGCCAATAGCGGCGCCCAGCTGCACCTGGTGTCGCCTCTCGGTTTCTCCATGGACGACCGCGCGCTCAAACGCGCCGGCCTCGACTACCACGAATACGCAAGCATCAGGCTGCACGCAAACTGGGATCTGTGCCGGCAAAGCCTGGGCGAGCGCAGGCTGTTCGCCCTGTCAACGCGTGGCAGCCGCTCGTACGCCGATCCGCTCTATGGCGACGAAGATGTGTTCGTTTTCGGACCGGAAACCCGCGGCCTGCCCCAGGAACTGCTGGATGCGTTGCCGGCCGGGCAGTGTCTGCGAATCCCGATGCGTCCCGGCAACCGCAGCCTCAACCTGTCCAACGCCGTGGCTGTGGTGGTGATGGAGGCCTGGCGTCAGTGCGGCTTCGCCGGCGCGGCCTGAGCGCCCCGGGCACCCGCCCCTGCACTGCGCGTCTTACTCCGCCCTGGCGTCACGTGACAGCAAGGCCGACACCGCGCTGCGCGCCTCGACACCCTCGAACAAGACCGCGCACACCGCCTCGGTGATCGGCATTTCAACCCCGTGGCGCACTGCCAGCGCGCGGGTTTCGCGCGCGCTGTGCACACCTTCGGCGACATGTCCGAGTTCGGCCAGGATCTGCGTGAGATCGCGTCCGGCTGCCAGACGCATGCCAACCGTGCGGTTGCGCGACAGATCACCGGTTGCTGTCAGCGTCAGGTCGCCCATGCCGGTCAAACCCATGAAGGTCTCGGCCCGCGCGCCGAGCGCCACCCCCAGGCGCGCCATCTCGGCCAGACCGCGGGTGATCAGGGCGGCGCGTGCGTTCAGACCCAGCCCCAACCCATCGCTGATTCCGGCTGCCAGTGCGATCACGTTCTTCACCGCGCCACCGACTTCGACACCCGCGATGTCGGTGCTAGAGTAGATCCGCACCTGCCCGCCATGCAAACGTTGCGCCGCAGCCTGCGCGAATACCGCATCGGCTGCCGCCAGCGTCAATGCCACCGGCAGTCCGCGCGCGACTTCCGCCGCAAAACTCGGGCCCGCCAGCACACCGCCCGGATGCCCCGCCGGCAGGACCTCGGCTGCGACCTGATGCGGCAACAGCGAGCTGCCTTGCTCAAAGCCCTTGCATAGCCAGACCAACGGGGCTTTGCCGCCGGCATCGACAAACCGCTCGAAAGTGGCACGCAGACCGACGACTGCCGGCGCTGCGATCACGATATCGGTGGCGACGGCCTCTTCAAAGGCGTCAACCGGCAACACCGCCGGCGGCAGCTCGAAACCGGGAAGGAACACGGCATTCTCGCGACTTTGCCGCATGGTCGCGGCCAAGCCTGGTTCACGCGCCCACAGCAGTACCCTGCGGCCTTCGCCGCGCGCCAAGGCAAGCGCGATCGCACTGCCCCAGGCGCCGGCGCCCAAAACACCGATTTCCATGACTCAAGCGCCCCAGACCTGGGACGCGCGAATGAAGCCGGCCGCACCGTCGCGATGCCGCACGCGCAGCCAGCCGCCGACGGGAGCCGCATCCTGCAACTCAAGCACAACCTCGGCGGCAAGTTCGCCCACCACCGCTGCGCCGTCTTCCGGCCGGTCGCGTAACTGCGCCGCGACCGTTGTAACCACAGTGCGCCGCTCGGCCACCGCGCGCCGCTCGATCCATACAAGGTCGCCGGTGCGGTCGCGCACCTTGAGCCAGCCTTCGATCGAAACCACCACTTCCAACGGCATGCCGCGCGGGGCCACGAACAGCTTTTTGCCTCGCAGCGAAGGGGCGTCATAAAGGATCGCCGGACTGTCGCCAACCGCGCGATAGTCGACCCCCTTCTGCGCCGGCGCCAACAGCGGCCACAGGAGCAACAGCGCGGCCACGCCGCGGCCAACTAAGCCAGGCATCAGCCGACTCGCTTACTGCACCTGCGCCGGGGCCGCCGACTCGGCGTTGCGCCGCGCCTCTTCCACCTGCTGCAAGCGCTGGGCGTAAAAAGCCTCGAAATTCACGTTGGGCAAGTGCAGGGCCGGGAATCCGGCACGCGTGACGATGTCGGCCACATTGGCACGCAGATACGGAAACAACACGCCGGCGCAGTGAATGCCCAGAAGCGGATCGACCTGGTCCGCAGGAAAATTGCGTATCTCGAAAATGCCGGCCTGACGCAACTCGACCAAAAAAGCGACCTGTTCCTTGACCTTGGTGGTCACCGTGGCAGTGACCACCACCTCGTACATGCCTTCACTGAAATTGTTGGCATCGATGTTGATCTGGGTCTCGAGCGCCGGCGGTTCGGTTTCGAGAAAGATTCCCGGCGAGTGCGGAATTTCGATTGACATGTCCTTGACATAGATCTTCTCGAAATTGAAAACGACGCTTGCAGCGTCTTGCGCCTGGGCGCCGTTTGCCGGCGCTGTTTGTTCAGCCATGAAATTGTCCTTTTTGCTTGATTCGGTAGAGAGCCGCCTCACCGCAGCCGAAAACGGCCGCAGTGGACAAGCGCGTGTGTTTGAGCCGGTTCAGGCGGTGCCGGAATGCAACAGCGCATCAAGGCCGCCAGCCCTGTCGAGCGCCATCAGATCGTCGCAACCGCCAACATGGGTGGCGCCGATGTAGATCTGCGGCACGGTATTCCTGCCCGATTCCTCGATCATGACCGCCCGTTTGGCCGGATCAAGGTCGATGCGGATCATGTCGATCGCGGCCACCCCCTTGGCCTTGAGCAATGCCAGGGCTCGATGGCAGTATGGGCAATAATCGGTGGCGTACATGCGAACCTGGGCTGTGGTCATGGCAAAGTAATGGGATCGAAAGTTGATTGAAGGCGGCTTGTTTCGCAGGCTATTTGGTGACCGGCAAACCGGCATCGCGCCAGGCGTTGAGGCCGCCTTGCAGCACATACACTTCGGCCAGGCCGAAAGCCCGCAACTTGTCGGCCGCGGGCCCGGCGCGCTGGCCGGTATCGCAACTTACGATCACCGGCGCGCTCTTGAGCTTTTCGAGCTCCACCCGGCGCTCATCGAACACCTTGGACGGGTAGCTGCGCGCATTGACAATGTGCCCGCGCGAGTATTCGCCCTGGTCGCGGATATCGATCACCACCGCGTCTTTCTGGTTGATCA
>JAYTDE010000011.1:0-8975 GCA_043736195.1 Burkholderiales bacterium
CGTTTCCACCCGAAGGGGGGTGGCAATTTGCCCCCACCCTTTGGCTAACTCCTGGTCGCGGCGGCGTAAATCCTTGACATACCCTTCGGGCTGCACCGAATCGGTGAGGACGGCGACTACGTCTACGATGGCGAACCACCATTCATCGTTATGCCAGGTGCGGCGGATCGCCTTTTCCTGAAACACGACCAGGTGGTCGGCGGATGTGTCTTGCCTGGTGAATTTTCTGCTCATGGTATTGGCTCCGACGAGTGGGCTGCCGCTGGCGACGTGGGGGACGACGATTTCGGCGACCAACTCTTGCCTACGCTCTTACCGGGGCGGCCATTGCCTTGCGGCGTGAAGTACGCGCAGGATGCGAATCTGGTCGTCGGCGATCGTGTCGTAGATCAAGACGTAATTCTGATGCGCCACCAACTCCCGCGTACCTGTAACGCGACCGATTCTGCCAAGGCCCGGATGATCGACAAGATGCTCAGGCCTTCTCGGAGAAGAGTTCATCGAGGTCCAGTGCAGCGCCGAGGTTGTCGGCCTCGATGGTGTCATAGATCGAACGGCGGTCGTCTATAGCCTCAAGGGTCCAGCAAAGTCTCACGATCTCAGTTGGAGTTTGCGGCGGGTCTGGTCCCTGCGTGTCGCAAACTCGGCTTCCACGTCTTCAGCTGCCACCAGACGCCCCGCATTGGCCGAGTCCAACCCGGCCTGGACCTGGCGACGGAACCACGCGCCATGTTCAGCGGCCTCTTGCTGCTGTTTCACAAAATCGCGCATGAAGTCTCGCAATAGTTGTGCGCCGGTGCGGTCGCGAGCCTTGGCGGCACTGGAAAACTCATATTTCAAGCGCTCGTCGACTCGGAAGGTGAAGGTTGCTTCGCTCATTGGTTGACCCGATTGTGTTAATCGAGAATTGCACGCTAGCACAACGCAGGGCCGATGCACAAGCTTGGCCGGATGCAGATAGATTGAAAAAACGCGGGATCGGCGCTTTACGGGGCGTGCCGCAACCCATCAGTGTCAGCCCTGCAAAGCTACCGCCTCGACCCATTCTCTGTCCAACGCCTGATGGAACTTCTCACCGCGCTTAATCAAGAGCGTAGAGAGCATGCTCCGGCCACGCGCGAATTCCAGCGAGACCGGACATATTGCGGTGCCGGCGGGAGCGTAACTTTGAGCGCTCCGCCACGCCGCTTGCGATAAGCCCCGCAAGCGTAGCGCCGAGGCGACGCCGGCGCTACGCCTGCACGGCGAACGCCGCGCCAAAGCGTCGAATTGGCGCCGGATAAGCCCTCTGCGCACAGGATCAAAGGCCGGCACGCCTCCTACACTCGACAGCCATGCAATCAAGGGATTGTCGAGACCGCCCATGCAAGCCCCAACCCTGCCGATTGACGAAGCGGCGCGTATCGCCACGCTGCGCGACCTGCTGATCCTTGACACCGAACCTGAAGAGAAATTCGACGCCCTCACCGCCTACGCGTGCTCACAATTCGATGTACCGATCGCCCTGGTGAGCCTTGTCGATGTCAATCGGCAATGGTTCAAGTCGCGTTGCGGCTTGACACTCGGCGAAACCGGCCGCGACATCAGTTTTTGCGGCCACGCGATTTTAGGCGACGACCTGTTGGTGATCAACGACGCGGCCAAGGACGAGCGCTTCGCCGGCAATCCGCTGGTAACAGGCGCGCCGCATATCCGTTTTTATGCCGGCTGCCCGCTCAAGATGGCCAACGGAAGCAACATCGGCAGCTTTTGCCTGATCGACCGTCGCCCGCGTACGCTCGATGCCTGGGAGGCACAGCACCTGCGCGATCTGGCATGGGTGACCGCGCTTGAGATACAGGGCATCGACGCTATCGACAACTGGCGTCGCGCTCGCGCCGAACATGCGTAGCCTTGATGATCCGGGCGGCAGCGCGCGGCGCCTGGCGCCCCCGCGCTGGCCAACACCACCTTTTCAGACGTCAAATCCACAGGAGATTGAAACGTGAAGCTCAGTGATTTCAGTTATCGGCAGCCGGCTGGCTGGCGGATTCGGCGGCGCCCTCGCCATCGTGCTGGCGTGCAACCTGTTTTCATGGATCTGGTTGAACGGGGCAAGTCGTCACGTTGACGCATCGGTTGCGGCGCTGGCCGGCACCGCTGCGCTGGCCGACGCGCAAAGCACATTGTGGGAATTGCGCTATGACTTCCCGCAGTTCATGCTCAGCGAAGCCCCCGGTCGCGCCAAGATCGCAGCCGACGAGCCGAAACGGCGTGCCAGGCTCGACGAGCGCCTGGCGGCCTGTGCGGCACTGCCAAAAGCGGCCGACGAGGCGCAAGCCCTGACCGAACTGCGCGCGGTCTACACCGGGTACATGGATGCGCGCCCGAAGTGGCTCGAACTGTATGGTGCCGGCAAGATCGATGAAGCCAAGGAGTGGCGTGCGGCGACCACCACACCGTTCGGTGCCGGCATGGTCAAGGCGATTTCGACCCAGATCGAACTGCAGAGAAAGGCCAGCGCCGCCCAGTACGCTGCAGCCAAGGCGGCGGCGGCGCGTGCAGTGGTTTAACTGGCGGCGGCCAGCGCATTCGCCGCGCTGCTGGTGATTGCGCTGGCATGGCTGCTCACGCGCTCGATCACCAGGCCGCTCGGTTTGGTGCGCAGCGGCGTCGCGGCCGTGCAAGGCTCCGGCGACCTGACGCAACGCGTGCCGGTCGAAGGCAGGGACGAAGTTGCCGCCACGGCGCAGGCATTCAACCAGCTGATGGAGTCGCTGCAGGCGACGCTGCGCAAGGTGCTCATCGGGGCGCAGGAGGTTTCGGCGAGGGCATCGACCGTGGCCAGCGCTTCCGGGCAGGTGCAGGCAAGCTCGCGTGCCCAGGCCGAATCCGCCGCCTCGACCGCGGCCGCCGTCGAGCAGGTCACGGTGACCCTGGTGCAGGTGGCCGACAGCACCCGTGAGGCGTCGAACGTCTCGGCGCAGGCGTCCAGCTTGTCGTCCGCGGGCGAGAAGGCCGCGCGCAACGCCGCCGACGGCATGACCCTGACGGTTGCGTCGGTGGCCGAATCGATGTGCACCATCGAAAGCCTGTCGCGCCGCTCGACTGATATCTCGGGCATCGTCAAGGTGATCAGTGAAATCGCGGGCCAGACCAACCTCTTGGCGCTCAACGCCGCCATCGAGGCGGCGCGTGCCGGCGAGCAAGGGCGCGGCTTCGCGGTGGTGGCCGACGAAGTGCGGAAACTCGCCGAGCGCACCGGCAACTCGACCAGCGAGATCTCCGCCATGATCGCCGGCATCCAGGGTGAGATCGACCAGACGGTCGATTCGCTCAAGGCCAACAACGAGCGCGTGCTGGCCGGCAAGACGGTGGCCCAAGAAGTGGCTGCCACCCTGTCGAGAATCAACGCCGGTGCCGGCATGAGCTTAAACCAGATCCGCGACATCAGTGCGGCTTCCGCCGAGCAGTCCAAGGCTTATGACGAGATCGCGCGCAGCATCGAGCGCGTCGCGCAGGCCACCGAAGAGACCGGCGTCGCGGTGGCGCAGACCGCCGAGGCGGCCGTCAAGCTTGATCGCCTGGCCGCCACCCTGCATTCAGACGTGTCGCACTTCAAGGTGTGAAGCATTCCTTTAGCCGCAACAGCCGCGCAGCGATGCGCGGTTTTTTTTCGCCTGCGCAGCGCGGAATGTTCGAACGATCAGAGGGTACTGGCGAACTGTAACCCTGACTCAAGTCAAGGGTGGGTGTGCGCTGTCGCAGACCCTCGCGCATCGGCGTGCTGCGTGGGCCTGGCTAAAAGGGCCGAGTCGATGGGCGTCGCGAACCCCGAGAACCGCGCTTGTCCGGATGTGGCCGTCGATCCCGCGTACTTGCTCGAGCGGGAGAGGTCACGCCGGGGCGGTGGCTTTCTCGTATCCCAAGCCCGCAGGCAGGGTTGCAGCGGTGCGGGATCGATCCCGCGCCGTCTGTGCCGAAGCCGGCGCATGCTCGTCGCGGCGCTGGCACCGCGAAATCGACATCCTGCTCATGCAACACGGTTTCGAGGCCGCCTGGCCGCTTGACGGGCGCGCTACGAGCGTTCAGCGCATCAGGAACGCCAGGCTGCGCTCGATGTGCGTCTGTATCGCCATCAAGAGCCAGGGCGCGGCCATCCACAGCATCCACACGCCGGCCAACAGCCCGACCGGAAAGCCGAAGGACATCAGGTTCAATTGCGGGGCGGCGCGCGTCATCACGCCAATCGCCAGGTTGACCACCAGGAGCGCGGCCACGATCGGCAGCGCCAGATGCACGCCGATGCGGAAAATTTCGCCGCCCATCATGGCGAAATCGCGCAATTGCGAAGCGCCGCCTACGGGCATGCTGCCGATCGGAAACACCCGAAAGCTCTCGACGATGCCGTTGATCACGATCAGGTGGCCATTCAAGGCCAGGAAGATCAGGCTTGCCAGCACGCCGAGAAAGCTGCCGACAAGCGGCGTCTGGTCGGAATTCTGCGGGTCGACGAAGGTGGCGAACGACAGACCCATCGACAGGCCGATCAGGTCGCCGGCCAGCTCGATGGCGGCGAAGATCAGGCGCAGCATGAAACCCATGGCCGCACCGATGGCCACCTGCTGCGCCAGCACGCCGACGGCGTTCCAGGAGTCGAGCGCGGCCGAGGGCAGGACCGGCAGGGTGGGGCCGACAATGATGGCAATGGCCATCGCCAGGCCGATCTTGACCTGCGGCGGTATCGCGCGATGGTTGAGCACCGGCGCGGTACTGATGAGTGCCAGGATGCGGATGAAGGGCCACAGGAAGGCCGCCGCCCAGCCGAACAACTGCTCGCTGTTGATGCTGAACATGGGTGGCCGCGGCGCTCTCAGCCGATCATGCCCGGAATGCCTGTGATCAGGCGGCGCATGAAGTCGACCATGGTGGCCAGCATCCATGGGCCCGCCAACACCATCACGCCGAACATGCAAATCAGCTTGGGAATGAACGACAGCGTCATCTCGTTGATCTGCGTGGCGGCCTGAAAGATGCCCACCACCAGGCCCGCCACCAGCGCGGCCAGCAGCAATGGCGCCGAGATCAGCAAGGTAAGCCAAAGCGCCTCGGCGCCAAGAGTCAGTACAGTTTGGGTGGTGAACATCGAGCTATCTCAGGCCGGTCAAGTAGGTGGTTTTGCGTAGCATTTTCAAGGTGAAATCGTCCGGCTAAGCCGGCGATTTCATACAAATCAATCCGGACGAAAGTAGGTTTTCACTTTCGTCCGTCGCAATAAATCCGGACGAAAGTAGGTTTTCACTTTCGTCCGCTTTAACCGAACGTAGGTTTTTACTTTTGTCGGAACTCAGTGGAAACTAGCAATCAAAGACCCGATCAAAAGGTTCCAGCCGTCCACCAGCACGAACAGGATCAGTTTGAAGGGCAGCGAAATCATCACCGGCGAGAGCATCATCATGCCCATCGACATCAGCACCGAGGCGATCACCATGTCGATCACCAGGAACGGGATGAAGATCATGAAAGCGATCTGGAACGCGGTCTTGAGCTCGCTGGTGACAAAGGCCGGCACCACCACGGTGAACGGCATCTCATCGGGCTTCTCCGCCGCCGGACGCTTGGCAAGCCGGGCGAATAGCGCCAGGTCGGGCTCGCGCACCTGCTTCAACATGAAGGTCTTGACCGGCACCTCGGCGCGTTTCAACGCATCGTTGAAGCTCATCTGGTTGGTGCTGTAGGGCAGGTATGCCTCGGCATAGACCCGCTCAAGCGTCGGGCTCATGACGAACATGGTGAGAAACAGCGACAGGCCGACGATCACCTGGTTGGGCGGTGCGGTCTGCGTGCCCAGCGCATGGCGCAGCAGCGACATGACGATGACGATGCGCGTGAAGCCGGTCATCATCAACAGCACCGCCGGCAGGAAGGTGAGCGAGGTCAGCGCCAGCAGCGTCTGGATCGGCAGCGAATAGGTGGTCGAACCGCCCGGGCCCGGCGTCGAGGTCAGGCCGGGCAGGGCGGCTGCCTGCGCGAAGGCGGATTCCGGCATGGCCAGCAGCGGTGCCAGCAGAAAAAGCCAGGGCAGAACAGGGCTGTGGCGCACTGCGCGCTGCGGATGTTTCATGTTTTCTTCAGGGCACGTTCGAGCCAGGCGGCGAACGGCGGTTTGGTTGCGCTTTCCGGCGCATCCGTGCCGGTGGGCTCGGGGCGCGCCATCTGCGTGAGCGTGCGAACCTGGCCGGGCGCCACGCCCAGCACCAGCCATTGCCCGGCGATTTCGACCACCACCACCCGCTCGCGGGTGCCCACCGATTTGTCGGCGACGATGCGTAGCGCCCCGCCAATGGCCGCACGGCCCACGCCGGTGCGTTTGGCAAGCCAGGCCAGCACAAGAATCAATGCCAGTACCAGGCCCAGCGCGGGCAGCATCTGCAGCATGCCCGCAGGGCCGGGCAGCGGGTCGGCGGCAAGCGCCACGGTGGGACCGCAAGCGCATGCCGCAAGCCAGGCCAGCCAGGCGCTGCGCTGTCGCATCATTTATTGAGTTTCCGGATGCGCTCGGACGGCGTGATGATGTCGGTCAGGCGGATGCCGAACTTTTCGTTGACCACCACCACTTCACCCTGGGCGATCAGGCAGCCATTGATCAGCACGTTCATCGGCTCCCCGGCCAGGCCGTCAAGCTCGACCACCGAGCCCTGCGCCAGCTGCAGGATGTGCTTGATCGGTATCTTGGTGCGGCCGAGCTCGACGCTCAGTTGCACCGGGATATCCATGATCATGTCGATATCGTTGGCGTGGCCATTGCCCGCGGCCGGCGCGAACTGCTGGAACATGTCGCTGGCCGGGCGCGCGGCTGGCGCAGCGGCCGCCTCGATCGCACCGGCGTCGCCGGTGGAGGCCTGCTCGGCCATGGCGGCGGCCCAGTCGTCCTCGGCCGATTCGGTATTGCTCTGCTCAGACATTTACGCCTCCAAGTGTGTTTTCCTTCTGCGAAACCGCGATGATCTTCTCCACCTTGATGGCGTACTGCCCATTGAGCACGCCATAGCGGCATTCGAAGATCGGCACGCCGTCGACCTCGGCGGTGAGCGTGGGCTTGATGTCCATGCCGATCACGTCGCCACGGCGCATGCCCAGCACCTGCGCCAAGGTGATCGGCGCGCGCGCCAGGTGCGCGGTCAGTTCCACTTCGGCATGCTGCACCTGGCGGCTCAACATCTGCAGCCAGCGGTTGTCGGGTTCGGCGCTGTCGCCCTGGGTAGTGCTGTAGAGCTGGTCGCGGATCGGCTCCAGGGTGGAATACGGCGTCACGACATGGATGTCGCCGCCGGCCGAGCCCAGTTCGATTGCGAATGTGGATGTGACCACGATCTCCGAGGGCGTCGCGATGCTGGCGAACTGGGTATGCATTTCCGAACGCAGGTATTCCATCGCCAGCGGAAACACTGGTTGCCAGGCCTTGTTGTAGCACTCCAGCACCACCGCCAGCATGCGCTGGATGATGCGCTGCTCGGTCGGCGTGAAATCGCGCCCCTCGACGCGGGTATGGAAGCGGCTGTCGCCGCCGAACATGTTGTCGACCACGGTGAATACCAGGGTCGGATCGAAAATCATCAGCGAATTGCCACGCAAGGGCTTGGTCTGCACGATGTTGAGATTGGTCGGCACCACCAGGTTGCGCACGAATTCGCCGTACTTGGTGACCTTGACCGGCCCCACCGAAATCTCCGGGCTCTTGCGCATGAAGTTGAACAGGCCCACACGCAACAGGCGCGCGAAGCGCTCGTTGATGACTTCCAGCGTGGGCATGCGGCCACGCACGATGCGTTCCTGCTTGGCCAGGTTGTAGGGCCTTACGCCCTCGGTGGATTCGGGCGCGGCTTCAACTTCATCGTCGCCGTTGACGCCCTTGAGAAGGGCATCGACTTCGTCCTGGGAGAGAACTTCTGTGGACATGGTTGCCTGAAAGTTGCCGTCGGGGAAGCGGGGCTACTGGATGATGAAGGACGAGAAATGCACGTCTGTCACGCCCACCTCATTGTTTTTTGTGCCCGGCGCGCTCGATTCGGCCAGGGCCGCACGCGCCAAGCTCACCAGTTCGGAGGCCAGCTTGGCCTTGCCCTGGGGCGAACCCAGTTCGTCGGCGGTGCGGCTGGTGAGCAAGAGCAGCACCCGGCTGCGGATCAGCGGCATCTGCGCTTTCAGCGCTTCGCCTACGTCGGCGGCATGTACTTCGTAGGTCAGACCGATCTGCAGATAGTGTTCGCGGCCGGGGTCGGCCAGGTTGACGGTGAACTGGTCGAGCGCGGCGAACACCGGCGGCCCCGAGCGCGTCGCCTTCCTGGCCTCAGGCTTGGCGCCGGCGACATTCTTCTTCATCAGGAAGAAGGCGGCGCCACCACCGGCCGCGGCCAGCAGAACGACTGCGGCTACGATGATGATCAGTAGTTTCTTGCCCTTCTTTTTCGGCGCCATGCCGGCGTCGGCGACTGCTGCAGTTGACATCGATTGCTCCTCTACGAGGTTGAGGTGGGCCATGCCCGCAAGCACCGGGCGCACCCGGAAATCAGGCGCAAACCAGCTCTAGACGGCCTATTGTTGCTTTCCGGGAGGGCGGCCCAAGCGAAGAGAATGCGGTGCTTTGCGCCTCTTTTGCGCGCACCGCGCGCCGCGCTTTGGGCGCTCGATGCGGCGCGCGCGGCGGCATCCGGCCGATGCCATGCGGCGCGCCGGGCGGATGCCGCGGCGTGGCTGTGGCCACGACCGGCAGCGGTTCAGGCGAAGGTGTCGACCAGGCCGCGCGTTGCCGGTTGCCTGCGCGCGCTCATCGCCTCGATTGCGCTGGCAGGCATTTCGCCGCGAGCCGCGAAAGTGTGGCGATTGCGGGAAGTCTCGCGGTCGCCACGCAATTGCTGGCCGAAGCTCTGGCCGCCGACACTGGTCTCACCCATCGAGATGCCGCTCTCGGCGAGCATTTCCTGCAGCCGGTGCAG
>JAYTDE010000012.1:0-2861 GCA_043736195.1 Burkholderiales bacterium
TGCCGCCTACGACCATGTGGTGCAGTCGGCGGTCGGCATGCCGATGCAGCAGGGGCTTGAAGGTGAAGATCCGATCAAGGTGGGCTTTCCGGTGATCGATACCGCCACCGGCATGATCGGTGCGCAGGCGATTCTGGCAGCGCTGATCCGGCGCTTGCGCCGCGGCGAGGGCGCCTATCTCGATATCTCGATGGCGCAGGCCGCGCTGCAACTGATGTGGCCGGATGCCGCGCGCGCGGGCGTCACCGGCCGCGACGCGGTGCGGGTGGGCAACCGCGGTTTTTCCGGCAGCCCCGGCGGCTCCACCTTTCGCTGCGCCGACGGCTGGATCTCCACCGCTGCCAACACCGCGCGCCAGTTCCGCATTTTTTGCGAAGTGATCGGCCTGCCGCAGGTGCCTGACGATGCGACGCTGGTCGACGTTGGGGCGATGAGCACGGGCAACGGCTTCGCAGTCGCGGTCGATGGTGCGCGCCTGCAGCAGATGTTTGCCGAGGCTATCGGCAAGCTTGCGGCAGCCGATCTGGAAACCCGGCTGGCCGCGCGCGACGTGCCCTGCGCCCGCATGGTCACACTGGCGGAGTTTTTGAAGCGCGCGACCGCCGGCGGCATGCTGACCCTGCCATTGCGCAGCACCGCGTATGCGCACGGCACGTTGACCGATTTCGGCGCCGGCTTCAAGGCCGACGGCAGCGACGGTCCGGCACTCGCAGCGGCACCGCGCCTGGGGCAGCACACGGCGGCGATCCTGGCCGAAGTGGGCTTTTCCGCGACCGAGATCGCCGCCCTGGTCAAGGAAGGCAGGGCAAAGGTTTAGCGTCTGCGTGAAGCGCGGACGAGTTTCGAGAAACAAAGCGCAGGCCCACGGTTTGTGGTTATCGCGAACGCCCTCGCCCCTTGTTCACGCGCAGGCGCTCGCTTGTCGTTCCTGCGCAGGCGCATAAGCGCCAACTCAAAAGCTGCAGCGCTTTTCTCCCTCCCCTTCAAGGGGAGGGTTGGGGTGGGGATGGGGTAGTCTCGATGAAACAAGGTCCCCATCCCCCTCCTGACCTACCCCTTGAAGGGGGAGGAATGAGCAACAGTTGCGCTTATCCGCGCAGGCGGGAATCCAGGGATGACGACGCACTGGGTGCCCGCTTGTGCGAGCATGACAAGCTTCATCCTGTGCTGTGCTGCCCGTCACAATGGCACCTGGCGTTCTGTTGGAAATCCGCATCCACTGACTGGAAAATTCATGTTTGGCGTAGTCGACTACTGGGCCTTTGTCATCGCGGTCATCGTGTTCCTGGCCATTCCCGGGCCGGGCAACCTGGCCATCATCACTTCCACCAGCAAGGGCCGCATACTCGGCGGCCTGGCGGCAGCGGCCGGTGTGATCGCCGGCGACCAGGTGCTGATGTGGCTGGCGGTGGCAGGCGTGGCGACGCTGCTGACCTCGAACCCGGCGGTGTTTTCACTGGTGCAGTATGCCGGTGCGATTTACCTGGCTTATCTGGGCGTGCGGATGTTCCTGGCCAAGCCCGGCGACGCACCCATCCTCAACATGGAGCCGCGCCGCTTCTTCCGCCAAAGCATGCTGATCACCCTGCTCAACCCGAAGGCGATCGTGTTCTACATGGCGTTCTTCCCCTTGTTTGTCGATCCTGCGCGGCACCGCGGCCTCATCACCTTCGCGGCGATGGCGCTCACCATCGCCTGCCTGACCCTGATTTACTGCGTGATCGTCATTCTCGTCACGCACTTCGCCGCCGAGCGCATGCGTGCGAGTCCGCAGGTGACCGGGTGGTTGGGCAAGATCGCCGGGTTGTTTCTGGTGGGGTTCGGGGTGAAGCTGGCGCTGGGCAGGTAGGCGCTTCGAAGATTCCGGCGCCTACCAGCGACACCGCTGTGTGATCGCGTCCGGTCGTGGTCGTGCCGACACCTTGCTGCTGTCGCGATGCATGCGCTAATCCCGATAATTGAAATTTATAGGGTTTGGCAAGTCTTGGCACAACGCAGGAACAACGAGAAGTACAACCTTTGCGTATCTGAAATACGGAAAAGTTAGATTTCTCTTGCCCGGTGGCCAGGCGTCGCCAGCGCGTTGACCTGATAGTTCGTCGCGATCGAGTTGATGAAAACGCGCTTCAGCCAGAACTGCGGGAATCCCTTCGGATGCGATCAACCGACGTGATGTGTTCATTGCCGAAGATCACGAAGTGCGGAAACACACTCGCAAAGTGATAGCGCTCGTCCCCTCGCGAGCCACTGCCAAGTCCCTGCGTCGTGATGCAATCGACCAGAGAGACTTTCATCCGGTCGTGAAGCGCCCCCAGGATGCAACGGTCCTGCAGGGCATGGGTGCTGAAGAAGTCCTTCGAATAGAGGTCAAGCGTTGTCTTCGCACCCTTGAGGATCAGATCGCCCTGAACCTCGACGCCCAAGGGCGACGGTGAACGTGCCCGACTTTCTGAACCCCTCAAAGGACTCCATGATCAGGCCTCTTGTTGTTGTCTGAAGCCGGGATAGGCGAAGGCGGTCGCGATGCGCTCGCAGTCCCGCTCGGAGACGCCAGCGGCGCGCGCAGTGGCGTACCAAGTGCCGCGCACCTGCGCCTCCATCGCGTCAATCATGGTGGCGGCCTCGCCGGGTTCAAGCAGGAAGCGGGCGCTCTGCGAGAGCAGGTTGTGCGCGTTTGCGAAGCGGCCAGCATCGCCGCACTCAAGTGCCAGGTCGCGCCTTTCCATGCTGACGGGCACTGCCGGGGTCAGGTCATAGGCAGGGGACAATTTCCACTCCGCTTCCTTGGCGATCAACGCATGGTTGCGCGGGTGATCGTCGATGTTCGAGATCAGCGCGTTGAAGCTCATGCGGCGGAACAG
>JAYTDE010000013.1:0-6305 GCA_043736195.1 Burkholderiales bacterium
GCCCGCCCTCGCGTGCGACCGGCGGTGCTTCCAGCGCCATGCCAAAGCTCTTGCCCGCCGCCATCGCCAGCAAGGGACCGATCATCCACGGCAAAGGCAGTTGCAGGAACGCGAACAAGGCACCGGCCACAATGCACAAGCCGAGCGCGCGCACCACTTTCACATCAATCTGTGCGACGCTCACCGCGGGCAGCTACCCCGCGCGCTTGCGTCAAGGCCTCCGGAGGTCGGATTATCTGCACACAGCGCTCGGACAACCAGCATGCGCTCACTCCGGCCTGATTTTCGCCGTCCGCACTACCTCGCCCCACTTCTCCGATTCACTGGCAATCAGCGCAGCGAACTCCTGCGGGCTGCCGCCTGCCACCTCATTGCCTTGCGAGATGATTTTTTCGCGCATGTCGGGATCTTTCAAGGCGCGGTTGAGCGCCTCGTTAAGGCGCGCAACAATCGCAGCCGGCGTCCCTTTGGGCACGATCAGCCCCTGCCAGTTTTGCACCTCGACGGCTGCGAAGCCAACTTCTGCAAAAGTAGGTAAGCCGGGAAACTGCGCCAAGCGGTTTTTCGCCGTGACAGCCAGCGGTCGCAACTTGTTGGCCTGGATCGCGGGTGCGGCCGCGTACATCTGCTCGAACATCAGGTCGACGTTGCCCGCCATCAGGTCGGTGGCCGCCGGCGCGCCGCCTTTGTAGGCCACGCTGATCATGTCGATACCGGCCGCCTGCTTGAAGAGTTCAGCCGACACATGATGCGAACCGCCAATGCCGCCGTTGGCGATGGTCAATGCCCCGGGCTTCGCTTTCGCCGCGTCGACCACATCCCTGACGGTCTTGTAGGGCGATTTGGGATGGGCCATCAGCACCAGCGGGCCGCGCTCGATCAAGCCCACCGGAAGCAGGTCCCTTTTCGGATCGAAGGGCATGCTCTTGAACATCGCCGCATTCACCGCCAGCGGCGCAAAGTTGCCCATGCCGATGGTGTAACCATCCGGTGCGGCTTTGGCAACGATATCGGTGCCAATATTGCCGCCGGCACCCGGCTTGTTCTCGACAATCACGGCGCGGCCGAGAATCGCCGCCAGCTTCTGGCCGATTTGCCGGCCGCGGATATCGCCATTGCCGCCAGCCGCATAGGGGACGATCAGGGTGATGTTCTTCGCCGGGTAGTCCTGCGCATGCGCAAGTCCGGTGGCGACAACACTGGCTGCAAGCAACATCGAAGCTGTTGCGCAATTTGAAATTCGCATGATTCCCCTTGTTTTCGTCAAAGCCTTGTGCAAACCCATTTTCGCAGGCTCGGCAGTCGCGTCAGAAAAAAGTTAGTTCAATGCAAAACAGAAAGAGTGTCCGGAAACCCGCATGAATCCACGCTCTCCAGCGCACCCGCTCCCAATGTGTACCCGGACGTGTACTCGCGGGCCTCAATTGACTACCCGCAACCCGGGTGAATTACCTCCCCCCATTGCGATCACCATCGACTCAGGTTCGCACCGTGGTACGCAGGTTCGCACTTTAGTTCGCAGTTCGCACACCATTTCGCGAACCTCAGGATGTTCGACACAAAGCCTACGCTCGCATCCTCACGACAAGCGAATCACGTCCGTGGTCGCCACCGAAGCCGCAAGGTCGGTCTGAAATGCAAGGCGCTCGTCTTTCGCGCTCGGATCCGGATTCCAGCCAACAATCACGCCGTGCTCTTCAAAATCAGGTTCGGGCGCCGATTCACAGGCAAGGCCTGCACTTGTCACTGCGGAAACCGAAAGCTTCACGGCCACGATCGCCGATAGCCCTTCTTGCGCTCGAATTGTCCTTCCGAGATGCGAAACCCGCTCGCTGGCTACGCCATGTAGACCGCACACAGACGTTTCAAACCGGTCGAGATTCGGGTTCAATTCCGGTTTGAACACCTTCGCCTTGGGTTTGCCGTCCGGATACAAATCCCGACCCGCAAATACGAATCTTGCGACAGCACCGTCGCTGCGAACGTATTCGAGCGGCTTACGCTTTGTTGACCCTGCGAACCAAGTCAACAATTTTTTTAGGAATCGCATCGACAAACCTGCTTGTGCCATGGTCTTTGTCAAATTGGGAGGCGCGAAACGCATACGACAGCCGTCCGTCCGGACCAAGCGCTATTGTCAGCAGGGCCTGTGATGGCCCCTTCCAGTCAAAACATATCTCACCGTCGTCGTCCATCGCCAGCTCTGGCGGCACCTCGGTTCGCGGGAGAGCCAGCAGAAAGCGCTGCGCAATCGACAACGCGGAACTTCTCCGGACCTCAGTGTCGTTTTCATGCGCTAGTGCATGCAAGTCATTCAGCGCACCCGACGTGCCGGCCGTCACCCCTCTTTTCAAATCGTCGATCGCACCCTGCGTCTGACGCAATACCTTTTGCCCAGTATCACCCGCAGGCGGGGAGCCCAGGCCAGAAAGGGATCCGCCACCGTAAACAATCGCTAAGGAGCTCATTCGTACATCTCCACAGTTTTCTCGGTCAGGTGCTCAAAAAACATGCGATTCTTTTGCTCGCGCAATCTATCAAGCCCACCCCAAATCTTGTCGGCTTGCGCGATCCCAATGCCCGTCTGTCGATAAACGTCAATATCTAGCAGAATCGTTATTGCCGCGCCAGTAGCCCCCTCAACAGGTGGCCCCTCCATTGCCTGGGTAACGACTGAAACGCAATCCATCGCGTCGTCTGGGATGATGGCCTTATACAAAAAACCACTCAATGCCTGAGGCAACCCAGTCGGGACCTTCGGCGGGCAAGTCAAGTATTCATCAAAATCCCCAATCGGCAGGGAGAGCTTCAGTTCGTTTATGTACCGCACGGCGATGCGATTTACTTTCACGTCGCCGAGATGGAGGGCAAACTTTTCCCACAACTTCTTGGCATCAGATTGAAGGTCCTCCCACTTCCCATAGGGCGATAGGCGACTTAATGTGAAGCCAGACACGCGACATTGCAATACGAGTGGGGCGTCCCGGGACTCTAGCCTGCGACCAACTGCAGTGTGGTTCGAGAACGACTCCGCATTGGCACCCGTGGTATTCAGGCCGAAGAATGCCTCCCAAATATCGGTTTTCTTGGGAAACTCATCCGAAAGTGAAGTTACGAACCGATCAATCGCATCCAGCTCAACCCGGGGTTCAAATTGGATGTCAATCAGCGCCTCTCGAAGAGGCGCGTTTTTAAGGTGTCTGTGCCGCGCCACGGTGCGCTCTCAAGCGTTCCTGGCACCGTCAAGACCAGCACGACGGAGATCTATCCCATTGTCACGTAGCTTCGCTTGATTTTCCCAAAGCCACATCCGAATGATCGAGCAAGCGACCTCGGACTTCGACGTTCCGTGAAGCCCTAATGACGCGATCTCTCCCACGACACGGTCGGTCGTTACATCAACCGTGAGTTGAAGCTTTTTCGTGTCGACGGCATTAGCGCGTGCCATTGTGAAACATCCCGAAGCAATCTTATCTCAATCAGTATAGATTGTAATTGGATTGCTCAGCAACGCCCGAACCGGCCCAAAATAGGTGACTTTTGCCGGTCAGTGACAAGCGAAGCGGGCCTAACTCATCCATCATGCGACCAGAACATGCGGGAATCGACAATCCATTGGGACCGCTACTACTCGTACAAATGCCGCTGAAACCCTACAAACACCTGCCGCACTTGATCCGGCCGCCCCAGCTCGGCAAACGCATCGGCGATCGCGTTGTTGTACCGGAGCTTCAATAGCGGCGACAGCTTCTCGGCATCGAGTTCGTCGACACCCTCCTTTACGTACTGCGCCAGCACGAAATCGACGAACGCGCGCTGCTTGTCAGTGAACTCGGCCGCCGACGCCGCCTTGGCAGCGGCCGCGCGCTCGGCGTGGGTCACCGGCTCAGCCGCATACGCGACATAGGCCAGCACGTCGAACAGGTCGCTGTTCTCGGCCTCGATAATCTTCTGCATCTCGGCCAACGGCTCCCGGCCGAAACCCTTGTCGGCCAGCAGTGCCTTACGTGTATCCGGCGCGCTCCAGATGCGCCGCAGTTCGTCCTCATCCTTGAAGAAATCGGGCAGCGCGCCGTACATCATCTCCAGGAACTGGGCCGCCGACATTGGCCGCCCGTCCGCGCTCCAGAACGTGGTCGCCGTCATGTGCTGGATCTTGCGTTCCTTACCGTCGGCCAGCTTCACCTTGATCTTGGCCGGTGCCGCCTCCGGCGTGGCTTCTGGTGGCGGCTCGCGCGCGGTCAGCACGGTAGCACCGGTGCGGGTCGAAAGCGGCTCCCCCTCCGGTTCGGCCGGCTCGCCGTCCCATTCCGGATCGCTGAAATGGTGGTGCGCCTTCACGAAATCGTAGATCGTGAAGTAGTCCTTCCCGTCGTAGAGGCGGGTTCCCCGCCCGATGATCTGCTTGAACTCGATCATCGAATTGATTGGCCGCATCAGCACGATGTTGCGCACGTTGCGCGCGTCCACGCCGGTGGAGAGCTTCTGCGACGTGGTCAGGATGGTCGGAATCGTCTTCTCGTTGTCCTGGAAATCGCGCAAATGCTGATCGCCCAGCGCCCCATCGTTGGCCGTGACACGCGCGCAATAGAGCGGATCCGTGCTGGTTTTTGCCTGGTTGACCAGATCGCGCACCGCGGCCGCATGCGCCTGCGTCGCACAGAACACGATGGTCTTCTCCCGCTGGTCGATCAGGTTCATGAAAAGCTTGACCCGGTACGCCTCGCGCTCCTTGATCTCGATGATCCGGTTGAAGTCCTTTTCCTCGTACCGCTTGCCGGCCTCGATGTCGCAGCCGGCCACCACCTCATCATCCGGCGTATACACGTACTCGTCCAGCGTCGTGGCGATCTGCTTCACCTTGAACGGCGTCAGGAAGCCGTCGTTGATCCCTTCCTTGAGCGAATAGGTGAAAACCGGCTCGCCGAAATAGGCATAGGTGTCGGCATTGATCGTGCGCTTCGGTGTTGCCGTAAGCCCGAGCTGAACCGCCGGCGCAAAGTAATCGAGGATGGCGCGCCAGGTGCCCTCATCATTTGCGCCGCCCCGGTGGCACTCGTCCACCACGATGAAATCAAAGAAATCAGCCGGATATTCCCCGAAGTACGGCGCGCCTCCCGGGCCGCCCATGAAAGTCTGGAAAATCGTGAAGAAAATGCTGCCATTCTTCGGCACCCGGCCCTTCTTGCGGATGTCGGCCGGATCGACACGCACCAGCGCATCATCGGGAAACGCGGAAAAGGCGTTGTAAGCCTGGTCCGCCAGGATGTTCCGATCGGCCAGAAATAGAATGCGCGGCCGGCGCGTCGGCTCGCCGTCCCCTTTCCAGTCGACCAGATTCCAGCGACTCTGGAACAGCTTCCATGCGAGCTGAAACGCGATGAAGGTCTTGCCGGTTCCGGTGGCTAGCCTGGATTTCCACGCGCCATAGATGAGCTAACGTTTTCGGTTTTTTTGATTTCACTACGGGCTCATACGCAGCGTGTGATTGTGCCACCAAGGGACCTTGACGGGAGCGTCCAATAATTTGGAAGCGATGATGATCGGCAAGTGGGCGCGGCGGTGGAAGCGGACATGCACTTCGGATTTGGAGATTTCGACATCGGCAGGCGTATCGATCAAATCGCGGAAGAGATTGCGCGCCTGCGCATCAGCGTAACCGCGCATGCGGCGAGCGAGCAAGCGGTACAGCCCGCTGGCGATGACCATTAGCGCCATGTCGAAATCCACCTTCAAGCCCACTGCGGAGGACAGCGCATCCATATGGAAGAAGCGCACTGCGTCCGAGAGAGCATTTTCGATCAACATTCTTTGCGCGTAGCGGGTGAGCAGCTTCGCCGGGGAGCTGCGCATATCGTTGGTGATCAGGATGGTGGGGGCCTCGTGGCCGAGGTCGAGCACATAGAGCTGGCGCAAAGTCGCGCCGGCGAGCGTCACCGGCTGCTCGAATACCCGCGGCGTCTTGAACTTGCGTGCCGGGACATCCAGGGTGACGCGACGCCAAGCCGACGGTGGCAGATCAGCGATTTCGGCCAGCAACGCGGGGGAGCGGCGGCGCAGCGTCATGAAAGTGATACCCAGAGCATCCAGCCGGGTCAAATGGGGGTATGTGGTCAGGCGTGAATCGAACACCAAATGGCGGGGATAGGCCCCATGGTGCTTCTTCCAGAACTCGATAAAGGCGAAGATTTCCTCGGCCTCCTCGCCCTTGCGCAGATCGGCGTTGGAATAACAGAACGCCCGTCCCTGAGCATCCTGGGCCAGGAAGGCCAGCACACTGGGCTGGCTGCGTGAGCGCGCCGAGA
>JAYTDE010000014.1:0-2345 GCA_043736195.1 Burkholderiales bacterium
AGGCGCGTGCGAAGCGGGTGCCGATCTCGTAGGCGCCGACGGTGGTGCGCAGCGTCGCCGCCATCGAGAGATTGCCGGCTTCGGCTGCCGCGAGGATCAGGGGTTGGCTCAGGGCGCCGGGATGCACGGCGGTGCGGGTGTAGCCGTCATCAAGCTCGTTCCAGGTGATCGCCAGGCCATTGCCCACTGCCGCGTCGATCATGGCCACGCGCGGCGCGCCGCCGCGAAACAGGGTCGCTTGTCGCGCACCACCGGCGGCGACCAGCTGCTCGTGATAGGCACGCAATTCGGGTTCGTCGCCGGCGGACAGCGCCGCCGCGATGTTGTCACCGAGTATCAATACCGCCTGCGACAAAGCGCGCGCCGGAATATCACCGACCTGAAGGCCGGCGGCCCAGGTACACAGGTCTGCGAGGCCCTCCTCGACCTGGGCCTTGATGGCGGCGTCGTCGCTGGTTTCACTCATGGCTTGAGTCCGTTAACAGGAATGTCGGTGCCGCCCTGGGCGGCACCGGTGCAAAGTTGCGACAAGCGGGGGTCACCCGCAGCCGATGGCGAGACCGGTTCAGGCCGCCGCGCGCGCCTCGCGAATGGCGCGCCAAACCTTGCCGGCGGTAAACGGCATTTCCAGGCCCTTCACACCCACCGCCTCAAGCGCATCGCGCATGGCGCTGGTGATCGAGGCCGGGGCGCCGATGGTGCCGGATTCGCCGCAGCCCTTGGCGCCCAGCGGGTTGTGGGTGCAGGGCTGGGTTTCGTCGGTCTCGGAGACGAACATCGGCAGCACGTCGGCGCGTGGCAGGGTGTAATCCATGAACGAGCCGGTGTAGAGCTGGCCGCTTTCACGGTCATAGACCGCGGCCTCGAACAAGGCCTGGCCGATGCCCTGGGCGATGGCGCCATGTACCTGGCCTTCAACCACCATCGGGTTGATCACCGTGCCGATGTCGTCCACCCCGATGTAGGAAATGATGCGGGTGACACCGGTGGCCGGGTCGATCTCGACTTCGCAGGCCTGCGCGCCGTTCGACCAGGTGAGGTTGGTGGGGTCGAAGAACGCGTTTTCATGCAGCACCGGTTCCATGCCCGGCGGCAGGTTGTGGGCGCGGGTCACGGCGCTGGCGACTTCCGGCCAGCCGACTCGGCGGTCGGTGCCGGTGACGCGAAATTCGCCCAGGCCATCGACCACCGCATGTTCGATGTCGGATTCCGCGGCTTCGAGCATGTGGGCCGCCATCTTCTTCGCCTTGTGCAGGATCTTTTCGGCGGCCATGTAGATCGCCGAGCCGGCGATCACCATCGAGCGCGAGCCGAAAGTACCGGTGCCGTAGGGCACGCGACCGGTGTCGCCTTCGATCAACTCGATCATCGAAAGCGGCACGCCGATGCGCGAGGCCAGCACCTGCGGAAAGGTGGTGGCATGCGCCTGGCCATGGCTATGGGTGCCGCACATCACCAACAGGCTGCCGTCGGCGGCGACGCGAATGTCGGCGGAGTCGAAAAAGCCGGTGCGCGCGCCGAACATGCCGGCGTATTTCGACGGCGCCACGCCGGAACTCTCCACGAAATAGGCGATACCAAAGCCGCGCAGCAGGCCCTTTTTCGCAGCTGCCGCACGGCGTGCCGGAAAGCCCGCATGGTCGCCCAGTACCAGGGCGCGCTCGAAGAGCTTGACGAAGTTGCCGGTGTCATAGGTGGGACCGACTGGCGTTGCGTAGGGCATGGCGGCAACGGGAATGAAATTGCGGCGTCGCAGTTCCAGTCGGTCGATGCCGGTTTGCGACGCCGCTTCCTCGACTAAGCGTTCGAGCACGAAGCAGGCCTCGGGCCGGCCGGCGCCGCGGTAGGCATCGGTCGGCACGGTGTTGGTGAACACTGCGCGCACCTCGGCGAATATCGCCGGGATGCGATAGGGGCCGGACAGCACGGCCGTGTACACCGTGGTGGGCACGGCGGCGCCGACGGTGGATACATAGGCGCCAACGGCGGCGAGTGTGGTCACGCGCAGGCCCAGAAAATGCCCTTCGGCGTCGAGCGCCAGCTCGGCATGGGTGGCATGGTCGCGCGCATGGTAGTCGCTGACAAAGGCTTCGCTGCGGGTCGACACCCATTTCAGCGGCCGCTCCAGCTTGCGTGCCGCCCAGGCGAGAATGATCTCCTCGGGATAGTGCTTGCCCTTGGTGCCGAAGCCGCCACCGACATCCGGCGCGATCACGCGCACCGCGTTTTCCGGCAAGGCCAGTTGTTCGGCCACGAACTTGCGAATGTGGTGCGGCACCTGGGTGGCCGACCAGATCGTCACCGCATGCCCATCCAGGCCGCGGGTGGCGGAGGCCACCGCGATC
>JAYTDE010000015.1:0-5277 GCA_043736195.1 Burkholderiales bacterium
GGCATAGCCCTGGTGTTCGACTGCAAGGTGGTGGAAGTGCGCGCGGCGACGCCCGAGGAGGTGACGCATCGCCATGTGCACGGGGCGGGCGGACACCAGCACTGACTGGCCTGGCGATTGCGCCTGCCGGTGCGGACTTTCAGGGGCTGCGCACAAAGCGCCGGGCATGGAAGCGAAACAACGCCGGGTGCTGCGGGTCGATACTCACCTTGATCCAGCCCAGGCCCGGCGAACCGAAGGTTTCCACCCGCGTCACATTGGCAAGCGTGTTGCCCGCGCCGTCCGCAAGCGGCTGGTCGATGCGATAGGAATGGGTGTCGCCATGCACCAGCACCACCGGCTTGGCGAAGGCACGGGCTTCGTGCGCCAGCTGCGCCTTGAACTCCGCATAGCCATCGCGAAAGCCCGTGCGTGTGCCTGCCTTGCGTGCCTCGTCGCCCTCGAAATCCGGGTTGGCCTGGATCACCAGCATGATTCCGCGCAGGTTGGCGGTGCGCGCATGGGCAAAGGCCGCTTCCAGCCAGGCCGTATTGGCCTTCAGGCGCGCATGGAACTCGCGGTTGTCGCCGCGGTTTTTCCAGTTGTTGTTGCTGCCCGGAATATTGAGCCCGACCAGCAGCACGCCCTCGAATTCCCAGCGCACGTTCTCGCGCCATGCCGCGAATTGCGGCTGAGAATCGCCCTGGCGCGTGAGCTTGATGCGCCGGCGTCCGAGGCTCTCGTCGCCGGCCGCGAACAGTTCGCGCAGCTTCGCCAAGCGCTCCTCGGGATCGAAGCCGCCGTTGCTGGCGCGGTGACAGTCGGTCCATTCGTTGTCGCCGGGGATCAGGATGAAGGGGTGGCGCGAGAGGTCGAAATCCTCGCGCCGTGCCTTCAAGCGCTCGTCGTCGCAGCGCTCGCTGCCGGATTTGATGTCGCCGTCGTGCACCACGAAGGCGATCGAATCATCGCCGCCGATCTCCTGCAGGATCGCGCGCATCATCTCGATCTCGCCGTCGCTGTAGGGCATGTCGCCGATGAGCGCGAAGTGGCCGGCGTCGGCCTGCTGACTCGGTGCAAGCAGTGCCAATACCAGGCAGAGCGCTTGAGCCGCCGCGCGCGGCAATCGCGCCCAGGCTTTCATGGCGGGCCCCCCTCGGCTAAGCGCTTGAGCTCGTACAGCAGGTCGAGCGCGCCGCGCGGAGTAAGTTCATCCGGTTTGATTTCAGCCATGCGCGCCAGTGCCGGATGCAGTTGTGGTTCGGGTTCCGGCGTGACCATCGGTTGCGCTCTGGCATTGAAGAGATCGAGTTGCGGCCGCGTCACGCGTGCCGCCTGCTCTTCCAGATCGGCCAGATGGCGGCGCGCGGCGCGGATCACCGGCGCCGGCACGCCGGCCAGTTGCGCCACCTGCAGGCCGTAGCTCTGGCTGGCCGGGCCGTCGCGCACCGCATGCAGAAACACCACGCCGCCATCATGTTCGGCCGCCGACAAGTGCACGTTGGCGGCTTGCGGATACTCGCCACCCAGCTGGGTCAGTTCGAAGTAATGGGTGGCAAACAGGGTCAGGCTGCGGTTGGTCTCGATTAAGCGGCGTGCGATCGCCCAGGCCAGCGCTAAGCCATCGAAGGTGGAGGTGCCGCGCCCGACTTCGTCCATCAGCACCAGGCTCATCGGCGTGGCACTGTTGAGAATGGCTGCCGATTCGGTCATCTCGACCATGAAGGTCGAACGGCCTTGCGCCAGATCGTCGGCGGCACCGATGCGCGTGAAGATGCGGTCGATCGGGCCGAAGCGCGCCGCGCGCGCCGGCACGAAACTGCCGGCATAGGCTAAGAGTGTCAGGAGCGCGGTCTGGCGCATGAAAGTCGACTTGCCGCCCATGTTGGGGCCGGTGATCAGGAGCAGGCTGCGCTCCGGGCTGAGGCGGCAATCGTTGGGCACGAAATTGGCTACCTGTTGCGCCACCACCGGATGGCAGCCGGCTTCTATTTCAAGGCCGGGCGCATCGTCCAGCAACGGGGCGCTCCAGCCCAGCACATAGGCGCGCTCGGCCAGACAGGCAAGCGCGTCGGTCTGGGCGGCGGCGCGCGCGGCGCGCTGCAGGGCGGCCACATGCGGCTGCAAATCTTCGAGCAGTTGCTCGTAAAGCGCTTTTTCGCGCGACAGCGCGCGGCTTTCCGCCGACAGCGCACGGTCCTCGAAGCTCTTGAGTTCCGGTGTGATGTAGCGTTCTGCGTTTTTCAGCGTCTGGCGGCGCCGGTAGTCGTCGGGAATCTTGTGGCCGTGGCTGTTGGTCACCTCGATGTAGTAGCCGTGCACGCGGTTGTATTCGACCCGCAAGTTGGGAATCCCGGTACGCACGCGCTCGCGCGCCTCCAGGGCCACCAGGAATTCGCCGGCATTGGTGGTGAGCGCGCGCAGTTGGTCGAGTTCGCCGTCGAATCCGCTGGCGATCACGCCACCATCGATCAGGCGTGCGGCCGGCTCGGCATGCACGGCCGCCAGCAGCAGGGCCGACAGCCCGGGCGGAACCGCAAGGCTCTGCCCAAGCTCGGCGAACAGGCCCGCTTGCGGCAGGCAAGCACCAATCGCCGGCAGTGCCGTCAGCGATTCGCGCAAGCCCGCCAGTTCGCGCGGGCGTACCGAGCCCAGCGCGACCCGCGTGGCGATGCGTTCAACGTCCGACACGGCGCGCAGCAGATCGCGCGGCTTGTCGTAGCCACGGCCGCGGTCGAGCAGCGCGGCGATGGCGGCATGACGTGTTTGCGCGACGCGCCGATCGCGCCGCGGATGGTGCAGCCAGCGTGCCAGCATGCGGCTGCCCATCGAGGTGACGCAGGTGTCGAGCGTGGCGAACAGCGTGGGCGACGGCGCGCCGCGCAGGGTTTCGGTGATTTCCAGATTGCGCCGGGTGACCGCATCGAGCGTCAGGTATTCGTCGCCGGTCTCGACCGCGATGCTCTGAACATGCGTGAGTGCCTGGCCTTGCGTTGCCTGCGCATAGCGCAGCAGCGCGCCGGCGGCGCCCAGGGCCAAGCCCAGGCCGGCACAGCCGAAGCCGTCCAGCGTCGCCACCTTGAAATGGTCCTGCAACAACTTGGCGCCGGCGCGCAGATCGAAATTCCAGGCATTCTGCAAGGTGCGCGCCACGCTCTCAGGCAGACCGGCGCCCAGACTGAAACTGGCGCCATCGGGCACCACGATCTCGGCCGGCCGCAGGCGTTCGAGATCATGCGCCAGCCGGGCCGGCGCGATCTCGGCTACGGTCATCTCGCCGGTGGCAATGTTGAGCCAGGCCAGTCCGTATGAACGCACCTGCGCGCCCACACCGATCTTGTCGGGCAGCACCGCCAAAAGAAGGGCGTCGGCCTTTTCCGGCAGCAGGGCCTGGTCGGTAATGGTGCCCGGCGTGACCACCCGCACCACCTTGCGTTCGACCGGGCCTTTCGAGGTGGCGGGGTCGCCGATCTGCTCGCAGATCGCCACCGATTCACCCAGCTTGACCAGACGCGCCAGGTATTGCTCGAGCGAATGCACCGGCACACCGGCCATCTTCACCGGCTGGCCGCCGGATGCGCCGCGTGTGGTCAGCGTGATGCCCAGGAGGCGCGCGGCTTTCTCGGCATCGGCGTAGAACACCTCGTAGAAGTCGCCCATGCGGTAGAACATCAGCGTCGCCGGATGGTCCGCCTTGAGCGCCAGGTACTGGCGCATCATCGGCGTGTGTTGCGCAGTGTCAGTCATCAAAAAAAGCCTGTTTTCCCTCTGATTCAATAGTGCACTAGCGTTTATCGAAGTCCGACAATGTTCTCTGGAATCCGGCATAAATGCGAAACGTCCTGCGCAACGTTTCAACCCTCACCCTCCTGGCCGGCGAGCGACTGAAACGCGGTTCCCATGGCGACCCGACTCATCCCGTCCTGCGGATCATGGCGTGCCCGTCAGGCGCCAAAGTGTGGATCTGCCGCTTTTCGTGACCGGCCGGGAAGATGGCCCGACTGCTGATCGGGATATGCGCCGCATTATCCCTCGCTGACCGTCTTTCCGGGGCGGCGTAAGCCTTTCAATAAGAAGGTGTCGCGCGTGACCTTGTTCACCTCGCGCAAGGCTGGCAACGCCTGCCCGAAAAGACCACCGGACCTTGCACCATCTGCGCCGCACCAGCCGCGCCGGCCTGGCGCGCCCGGGCTGCCCGTTCGAGATCGGCGAATCCATCCTGGGTCACCGGTTGCGGGGTGTGGCTGCCCCCTGTTTAGTTCCCTTAGCTGGCCTCCGCATACCCTTTCCCGCCATTGCGAACCATAAAACCAAAGCGCTTTTCCGCTTCGATTTACAGCTCAGCCTTTTCGTTAGTCGTTGCCATCGAGTAGCAAAGTTCGGTCGGCGGCGCTTCTGTCTTGCGTTTCCACATGCCAGAGCTATCCAGCGTCATACAGCGCAGGAAGATAGCGAGGTCGTCGGGCCATCGCTGCGGGTCTTCAGAGGCCGGGAACACGGTGCCGAGGATGATGGCATGGGTCAGAACGAGCGGTTTCTCACCTCACCATTTTCCCAACGAAAGGATCTTCCCGTGGCTAACCCGACCTTCTTTGTAACTCTAAAGCGACAGCGGCCCGATGGGAAACTGGACTTCGATAAAGGTCTTGGTGGTCATGCGTTTTCTCCCGCCAGCGAGGTCAATTTGCTGACCAGTGCGGGGTGGTAATGGATGCCATTGGCGCGCATCCGGGCAACGGTTTCGCCGAAGGATGCGATCAAACCTTGCTCCTTGGCCTTGAGCAGGATGCCAAGGGTGCCGACCACATGCAGTCCGATCAGTTCGGCAATATTGCGGCCAATGCGCTCGTCGATAATGACGCGCGCCGCACCCATTTTCTGCGCCATGGTGAGGGTATCGCGCTCACCCCGGTCCAGATCGAGCAGCACTCCCGGCAGGTTGGCGGGCAAAACTTTCACGACGCGTACCCAGCCCAGGTTACGCAGATTGGGCACCGCAATCGGCCCACCGGCGGCGCATTCGTCGATGACCGTTTCAACGACGTGAATCTCGCCACAAACAGGGCCGACAGCAGATCGAGTTGTCGCACGCCCGCCAACGCGATCAGCGGTGTGGTATTGGAAAAGATCATGCCTTTTTGATCAGCGAGGTTTCGCGCGCCAGATCGTCGCCGCTGTCTTCGAGCAGCACGGCACCGGCCTCCACCGCGCGCGGATATTTGTCCACGATCAACGCTCCGCCACCGACCCCGCTTCGATACACCTCCGCTGGTGTTCTGTTGCCAAGCGCTTGGTGCG
>JAYTDE010000016.1:0-1706 GCA_043736195.1 Burkholderiales bacterium
GAATACGGCGGTATGGGGCTATCCCCCGCCCAGCTTTTGATATTCATCGAAGAGCAGGAACGCTGGGGCATAGCGCGCGCGCCCGACATGGGTATTCAAATGGTCGGGCCGCTTTTGATCCGCCACGGCACAGCCGAGCAGCGCGCGCGTTACCTGGGCCCGATATTGGCGGGTGACGAAGTTTGGTGTCAGGGTTATTCCGAGCCCAATGCCGGCTCTGACCTGGCCAGTCTTAAGACCGAAGCGAGTGCGGTCGGCGACGAGTTTGTGATCAACGGTCAGAAGACCTGGACGACCCTGGCCCAGGATGCCACCCATATGTTCTGCCTGGCGCGCACCGCGAAAACCGGCAAACAGCAGGAAGGCATCAGCTTTTTCCTCATCGATCTTGACCAGCCGGGTGTGACCATTCGACCGATCAGAAATATCGCCGGTCACGAAGAATTCTGCGAGGTGTTCCTGGACAACGTCCGTGTCCCGGCCGACTGCCTCGTAGGTGGCCTCAATCAAGGTTGGACTATCGCCAAGGCATTACTCACTTTCGAGCGTATTTTCATTGGCAGCCCAAAACAATCACAATACGCGCTGATGCGTCTTGAGACGCTGGCCGAAGCTTGCAATCTGTGTGACGACGCGGCCTTTACCGAACGTCTGACACGGCTCAAGCTTGACGTGCTGGATCTGGAATCCATCTATCAGCACTTCGCCGCTATCGTAAGACGCGGTGAACCTTTGGGGCCCGACGTCTCGCTGCTAAAGATCTGGGCGACCGAAACTTTTGCGCGCCTGAGTGAACTGATGCTCGAGGCCGCCGGTGCACAGGGCGCGACTTTAGGTAAGCTCGATTTCAATGGCGCCCAAGTCGACATCATGAGCCAGTTTTATAACGCGCGACCGGCCACCATTTACGGCGGCTCGAACGAGATCCAGCGCAATATCATCGCCAAGGGCGTGCTGCGTTTACCGGGGGCCTGAGGCACCCCGCCAAATATGCAAGCCTGAACGACTAACGGACGTCATACTCACGTGTGACGATAAAAATTTACGTAACGAAAAAAGACTGAAGGAGGAAACGTGGCCGAAATCCAATTTGCCGCGCCCGAGACCGTGACAGCAGCCGTTAAGGCACTCGCTGCCGCGAAGGGCAAAGCCAAGGTGCTCGCGGGCGGAACCGATCTGCTGGTGCAACTGCGCGCAGGGCGGGTTACCGCCAATACGCTGATCGACATCAAACATATTCCAGAACTGCGCAAAATCAAAAAGGACAAGGGTGGCTTTCGTATCGGTGCGGCGGTATCCGGCGCCGAGCTTGGCGAACACCCTGATGTCCGCGCGGCTTGGCCGGGTGTACTGGAGGGCTTTGAACTGATTGGTTCGACGCAGATCCAAGGTCGCGCGTCGCTGGGTGGCAATCTGTGCAACGGTTCGCCTGCCGCCGATAGCGTGCCTGGCATGATCGCAGCCGCTGCCACTGTCACCATCGCAGGCCCCAAGGGCACTCGCGAAGCGAAGGTCGAAGACATCATCACCGGGCCCGGCAAAACTTCGCTGAAAGGAGACGAATTTGTAGTCAGCGTCAACCTGCCCAAGCCAGCCAAGCGTTCGGGTGACGCCTACCTGCGTTTCATTCCGCGCACCGAGATGGATATCGCGGTGGTCGGCGCAGCCGTCAGCTTGAGCCTCGACGCCAAGGGTGTGTGTACCGA
>JAYTDE010000017.1:0-4890 GCA_043736195.1 Burkholderiales bacterium
GCTCTGGTGAGCGGGGCCGTGCGCAACGGCGGGCGCCTCGATCCGCAGCACCTGCTGTGGCGCCACCTCGCGCTGGCCCGCATCGACCCGCAGCGCGCCGCCAATACCCTGGCTGCCGCCTGGCCGGCACCCGCGCATGGCGCCGCCCTGCGGGTTTCACGCAGCGGCGCCAGCCCCGCATGGGAACCCATGGGCCCGCCCTGCCCCACAGCCAAATGGCCGGAACCGGCTCTCGAACTCTTCTGCGGCCGCCTCGAACCTGCGGCCTACCTCGCAATGGCCGGCCCGGCGCTCGAGATTTCGGATCGCTGGTGCGCACCCGCCTCGCGCGCGCGCGCGGGCTTGAGCGAACTAAGGCCGCCGGCGCAGCATCTGTGGCGTGCCGAGGTCGATTTTTACCTGGGCCAGTGGTACCTGCTGAGCGGCGCCACCGCTGCCGCGCATTGGCGCCTCGCAGCGGCCGCTGCCGACTCCCGCGCGCGCACTTTCGAGTGCTATGCCGCCGGTGCCGAACTCGCGCGCCTGGCCACAGACTGAACCGGGCAGCGCGACCGCGCCGCCAACTGCGCCAGTCGCGCGCGATCGCCACGGAAACACCGAACCAGCCCGTCGGGCCCGCCGGCGGCATTGGCAGCGCATCGCCGTGGTTCAGGACTGTCGTTCGAGACTCCGCGACAGAAGAACTCGGTCAGTGCTTTCCTGCCACAAACCGGCACTGCACGCACCCGGTGGGCAAGACCGAAGATCGGCATTTGTGTGACGCAAATCACATTTCCGCACAAATCGACCAACCGACGCAATATGGCTTCGGCATACTGCGAACCCGCTCTCATCGCGCCCACCGCGCCATTGCGGCGCGCAACACCGAATGTCCAAGCGCAATACCGTTCTCGCGCTCGCAATCGCCCTGATGGGCTGTGTTTGCATGCTCGACTATGCCAGCGGCCCCGGGGCTGAAATGTGGCTGCTCTACCTGGTTCCGATCGGCGTGGCCAGCTTTGTGCTCGGTGCCCGCTACGGCTATGCCCTGACCATGCTGGCAGGCGTGTTGCAGTTTCTGACCAGCGGCGTGCCAGGCGGCGCCTACCCCTCGATCGCGACATTCGTCAGCGAACACGGCGCCGCGGCCTCGGTTTACGTGGTTTGCGCCTATGTGATCGGCGTGGTGCGCATGCTGGGCCGTCAGGCCGAGGCCGGCGGCCCGATCGACGCGCTTACGCGCCCCAAGTAAGCCGCCAGGAAAACGCTGAACAAGTTCCGCCAGCGCGCGTCCGAACGTCAGCCCTGCGTCGAATCGATGCGATGCAAAAGCCGCTCGCGCGCCCGACAGGCTGGTTCGGTGTATTCGTAATGCGCCTTCAGGACCGCTTCAGCGACGCCCGGTAATCCTCGAAAGTCGCGGCGATACCCTCGCGCAGGCCGATGCGTGCCGACCAGCCCAGCGCCTTGAGCCGCGACACATCCAGCAGCTTGCGTGGTGTGCCGTCGGGCTTGGTGGCGTCGAACACAATGCGGCCCGCAAAGCCGCCCACCTGCATCACCGTCTCGGCCAGTTCGCGAATGGTGACGTCGCATCCGGTGCCGACGTTGAACATGCCATCGACGATCTCTTCATGCTCCATCAGGAACACGCAGGCGCCGGCCATGTCGTCGACATGCAGGAATTCGCGCATCGGCTTGCCCGAACCCCACACCACCAGTTCGGCATCGCCACGCCCGGTGGCTTCGTGCACCTTACGGATCAACGCCGGCAACACGTGGCTGCCCGCCAGATCGTAGTTGTCGCGGGGCCCGTACAGATTGGTCGGCATCACGCTCACATAACGCCTGCCGTACTGGCGATTGAACGATTCGACCAGCTTGATGCCGGCGATCTTGGCGATCGCATAGGGCTCGTTGGTCGGCTCCAGCGGTCCGGTCAGGAGATATTCCTCCTTCATCGGCTGCGCGCATTCGCGCGGGTAAATGCACGAAGAGCCAAGGAACAAGAGGCGCTCCACCCCGGCCATGTGGGCGGCCTGCACCACGTTGGCTTCGATTTGCATATTCTCGTAAATGAAATCGGCGCGGCGCGTGTTGTTGGCCTGGATGCCGCCCACCAGCGCGGCCGCCATGAACAGATAGTGCGGCCGCTCGGCCTGCATGAAGGCGCGCACCGCCGCCTGATCCAGCAGGTCGAGCTCGCGCCGCGTGCGGGTGATCAGATTGCTGTAGCCGCGGCCAGCCAGATTGCGCACGACGGCCGAACCGACCATGCCGCGATGCCCGGCCACGTAGATTTTGGCGCGCTTGTCCATGTGCCTACTCGTGGTAATCGTAGGCCGCGAAACCGTGCTTCTTGACCAGCTCGTCACGTTCCGCACTCTTCAAGTCTTCGCGCACCATTTCGGCCACCAGATCGACGAACGGAGTCTTGGCCACCCAGCCCAGCTTGTTTTTGGCCTTGGTGGGGTCACCCAGAAGGGTTTCCACCTCGGTCGGTCGGAAGTAACGCGGATCGACCCTGACGATCACCTTGCCGCCCGCGTCGGTGCCGGTTTCATCCACGCCGCGGCCGGCCCACTTGACCTGCATGCCGAGTTCTTTCGCAGCGGCATCGACGAACTGGCGCACGCTGTATTGCACGCCGGTGGCGATCACAAAGTCTTCCGGCTTTTCCTGCTGCAGCATCAGCCACTGCGCCTCCACGTAATCCTTGGCATGGCCCCAGTCGCGCAGCGAATCGAGGTTGCCCAGATACAGGCACTCCTGCAGATTAAGCTTGATGCGCGCCAGCGCGCGCGTGATCTTGCGGGTGACGAAGGTTTCGCCGCGCAGCGGGCTTTCATGGTTGAACAGGATGCCGTTGCAGGCATAGATGCCGTAGGCTTCGCGGTAATTCACCGTGATCCAGTAGCCATACATCTTGGCCACCGCGTACGGGCTGCGCGGATAAAACGGCGTGGTTTCCTTTTGCGGTACCTCCTGCACCATGCCGTACAGCTCCGAGGTACTGGCCTGGTAGAAGCGGGTTTTCTTTTCCAGCCCGAGAATGCGGATAGCCTCCAGAATGCGCAGCGTACCGATGCCATCGGCATTGGCGGTGTATTCAGGCGTTTCGAAACTCACCGCCACATGGCTCATGGCGGCCAGGTTGTAGATCTCGTCGGGCTGCACCTGCTGGATGATGCGGATCAGGTTGGTGGAGTCGGTCAGGTCGCCATAGTGCAGCACGAAATTGCGGTGCGAAACATGCGGATCCTGGTACAGATGATCGACGCGATCGGTATTGAAAAGCGAGGCGCGGCGCTTGATGCCGTGCACCACATAGCCTTTGCCCAGCAGCAATTCGGCCAGATAGGCACCGTCCTGCCCGGTGATGCCGGTGACAAGTGCGACACGGGCGCTTGTGGATTGCGTCATTCAGGTGCTTTCGTGATTGCGTTGAACTTCGATTTTAATTCACCGACGATGACACGCATATGGCGCAAACAGGCCCATTGACACCGCAACATCGCCGCATGGCTGCCACATCGCTCCCCGAAATCCGTGCGCGAGGCTGCCTTTGGCGCAAGGACGCTGTAGCAACGCGCGCCCGCAAACGACCAGTCTTCCCGCTTCAATGTTTCGCGACTGCGACTTGGCCGCAACCGCTGAAGGGCGCGCTGTTGCGTCGAAGGGCGACAACGGCGTGCAAACGGCCCGGCCGGCAAGGTCCATCGAAACGGTGACAGTTCGGTAAAGACACAACTCACCCGAAATGCCGGCCCGCCGCGCCCGACGTGTAAAGGCTGCGCAACCGGCGGCCACGCATTCACGCGCACCGAAATGCGGAATTCTCGCTTGTTTCAAGCGCACAAAGCGCACCAACACCGACCATCGGCGACCAGCCGCCCCCGATCGGCCATGATGGAGGCCAACCCTTTAGTGCGAACGGGCTATTGCACCGCAGCAGCAAGCGTGGATAATGAGATTGTCATATTTTGTGTCGCCACCAAAAATTGATTTAGAGGCAGGCGGCACTTTCGAAGCACCGAACGGAGAAGCGCAATGACCAAGACACTTTCGAAATGGCTGGCCGCCTTGGTACTCGCCCTGCCGCTGGCAGGCAATGCCAGCATCCTGCAGTTCGACGCCACACTCAACGCCGCCAGCGAAGTTCCTGCGCTCAGCGGGCCTGCCTCCGCCACGGCCAGCCTGTTTTACAACACGATTGCCAACACCTACAACCTGCAGCTGACAGCGAGCAACCTGTCCGGCCCGATTACCGGTGCGCATATTCACGGCCAGGCCAGCACCGCCCAAAACGCGGGGGTTCTCGTCGGTCTTAACACCTCGCCGTTTGTATTCCTGCAAAGCGGCGGCAGCCTGTTGCTGATCGGCAACAGCATCGCCGCCCCTGCGGGATTGATCGGTGCAACCAACAGCAACGCCGCCGCCTCGTTCCTGGCCATCCTGCAGGCTGGCCGCGCCTACATCAACATCCACACCGGCGCCAACCCCAACGGCGAAATACGCGGCCAGTTGTTCCAGGTCGCTGTGGTGCCCGAACTCGAGGTGTACGCCATGCTGCTGGCAGGGCTGGGCCTCATCGGTTTTACCGCGCGGCGACGCCTGCGCGCCTGAAGCGCTTTGGCAGCATACAAAAGCCCCGCGCGACGGGGCTTTTTTTATGGGTAAAGCCTGCCGTGACAGCGCTTGAACGACGATGCCCAACGCACTGATAGCGCTGGCCGTCAGGCTGCCGTCTACGAGTAAACAGTAAAGTGGATCCGGATTTCAGGACAGCGGTTTAAGCTATGCGTTGTTTATGAGGACGAGAAGAAATGAGCGAAGCGAAGAAGCGCAAGGTACACCCGCCCGAGTTCAAGGCCAAGGTAGGTCTTGAAGCGTTGCGAGGGATGACGACGA
>JAYTDE010000018.1:0-1935 GCA_043736195.1 Burkholderiales bacterium
TTGCGCTTCGACCTGACCACCGCCCTGCAAAAAGTGCATCGCAAACAGGGCACCGTCACCATGCAGGGCATCAGGGTCGGGAGCGACGCCGACACACGCTCCGTGGATCTCCTCGTGCAGGCGCTGGAAGAACCCAAGGAACTGGCGGGCATGGTGCTGATCGTGTTTTCCGACTCGGTCATCCCGGTGGAAACGAGCAGCAAAGGCGGCAAGGACAAAGCCTCGGCCCGCAGCCCACGGCAGCGCGAGCTGGAGCGGGAACTGCAACGCGCCCGCGATGAAGTGCGGGCGAACCGTGAGGAGATGCAGTCCTCGCAGGAAGAACTCAAGTCCATGAACGAAGAGCTGCAATCCACCAACGAGGAGATCCAGTCCACCAACGAGGAACTCACCACCTCGAAGGAGGAGATGCAGTCGCTGAATGAAGAGCTGCAAACCGTCAATGCCGAGCTGCAAGCCAAGCTGGACGAGCTTTCCGCCGCGAACAATGACATGAAGAACCTGCTCAACAGCACGGACATCGCCACCGTGTTCCTGGACAACGAGCTGCAGGTGCGGCGCTTCACCTTGCAGGCCAAGACCATCATCAAGTTGATCCCCAGCGATGTCGGCCGACCCATCACCGACCTCGCCTCCGATCTGCTTTATCCCGCCCTGGTCGAAGACGCCCACGAGGTGCTGCGCACGCTGGTCTTTTGCGAACGCGCCATCACCACCGGCGACGGGCGCTGGTTCACCGCGCGCATCATGCCCTACCGCACCATGGACAACCGCATCGACGGAGTCGTCATCACCTTTGCCGACATCACCGCCGCCAAAAAAGTGGAGGCCAAACTGCGCGAGAAGAACAGTGATCTGACCACGCACTCGGCGGAGCAAGGGCCTGGCCGGGCTCGGCACGATGGGCCTGCCGATCGCCCGCCGCCTGCTCGCCACCGGGATCGAAAAACTGCTCCGCCTTCAGCCGCTTGAGCGCGCGAACGCGAGTATCGCCTGCGCCTGCCGTTCCGACGCGGCGATCGGCGAAGTGTCGATCGAGCGGGCGAGCGCGGCACGCTGCAACGCTTCATATTGTGGCTGGAGTGCGCCAGCGCGGTCGAGGGCGGGGCCTAGGTCGGCGACATCCTCGATCACCTGGCCAAAATGCCAGTGGGCATATGCCCCGTTGGCGCGCCAATCGATCCGGTCGAGATTGAGGAAGATACATGGGCGCGGGCGGCGGATGAATTCATACACCTGGCTACTGACGTCGCCGATGTAGACACTTGCCGCGTCGGTATAGCTCATGTCGATCGATCGGATGCTGCCATAATCGATGAGAAGGTTCGGCGCGTTGCCGGCGATGCGCGCGCGCGGATCAAGTTTGACGTGCGGTGCGAGGACGAAGTTCCACGTCAATTTCTGCCGCATCGCAGCGACAATCGCCGAGGCATGGCCGAACCATGACGACAAGCACTCGTTGGAATGCGGATTGTAGAGCGCCATCGGCTTGTGGTCGGCGAAAATCGGCATCGGTGCGCGGACGAGTTCGAATTTTGCGTATCCGGTGACCGCAATGTTGTCCTCGCTCCCCAATCCGCGCGCGATCAACCGCTGCCTATCCTTGGTTCCGGTGACAAGGATAGTGTCGAAACGAACGAGCTTTGGGTTATAGCCTCCCTCACCGTCACCCGCGCCATGCATCATGTAGATCAGGCGCGAGCGGAAGAACGGAATGCGCTTTAGCAGGCTGCACGTGGCCTCGGTCGTCACGATCGTCTCGAAGCGGCCGATTGCGCGGTGGTGGAGCAGTAGGGCGAGCCTGCGACGAGGCGGGCTGAACAGGCCATCGCGCCTCAGCGCGGGCGTCGGGAAGTGGCGCAATGTCAGCAGCCCTTGCGGATCAAAACCACGGATGAAGTCGAGCGACGCTCGGCTGGCCGACAGCACGTGGAC
>JAYTDE010000019.1:0-4206 GCA_043736195.1 Burkholderiales bacterium
GTACCACGGCGAGACCGAGGCGAAGCCCAGTCCAGTGCCGAGTATGAGCAATATCAAAGACAGCGCAGCAGCGGCAGTGGCCCCGGCAGCTATTGCACCCCAGGACACCGCACTTGCACTGGAACGTTGATATATCGCATTGGCAGTATCAAACCCGGATTCGCGAGTTCTACCATCGACGTGGAGTGGAGAGGTTACGGCCATGGCATGTCTCACAGAAGTTTAAATTGGAAGGTGATGGTCGTGCCCGATGCAGCAGCGGGTCTGTGCGATGTCGCACTCTGAGCTCGGTTCTGTATCGGTACCGATCCGCCTGCGCATGACCAGCCATTGTTGCGGCCCATCGGCCTGGGGGGTCGTTGAGTCCGTTACTAGATGTGCGCGGCAGAAATATAAATCTGCTTGCGTTTTGATCTGGTGAGGATCATAGCTAGGCGATCTTCGCAGCAGGAGGTCGTATGGGTAAACGTTCAGTCGAGATTACAGTCACACCGCGACAGCGGATCATTCTTAAACGCGTCACGCGTTCAAAAAAGGCTGCGCAGCAGTTGGTAGAGCGTTGCCGAGTGGTTTTGTTGTCCGCAACCGGTATGCACAGCGCAGGGAGATGAGCTGGGCGTCGATCGCCAGCGCGTTCGTCGTTGGCGACATCGCTGGGCGCGCGGGATGGCGTCTCTGCAGGCTGCCGAGGCCGCCGGTGCGAGCGACCAAGATCTGGAAAAGCTCATCATCGGCGTATTGACGGACGTTGTACGCAGCGGCGCGCCGCCGCGATTCAGTGCCGAGCAGGTCGCCGGGATCATCGCGTTGGCGTGCGAGCTGCCCGCGGATAGCGGACTGCCGGTATCGCATTGGACACCGAGCGAGTTGGCGCGCGAAGCAGCCAAAAGAGGCCTCGTCGAGAGCATTTCGCCGCGGCAGGTAGACCGTTTTTTAGCGATGCGGCCCTGCGACCGCACAAGAGCCAATATTGGCTCACCTCGCAGGACAAGCGCGAAACCCCCGCTCAATACCAAGCCGATGTCGAACGACTGTGTGACACCTACCGCGACGCGCCGCAGCTTGCCGCTGAAGGCACGCACGTTGTGAGCGTGGATGAGAAAACCGGCATGCAAGCGCTGGAGCGTATACACGCGACTAAGCCCGCTCGACCGGGCTTGGTCGAGCGCATCGAGTTCGAGTACCACCGCCACGGCAGCTTGTGTTTGATTGCCAACTTTGAAGTCGCCACCGGCAAAATCTTGAGCCCGACCCTCGGGCCGACGCGAACCGAGGCCGATTTCGCTGCGCATATCGAGGCCACTATCGAGACCGATCCCGATGCGCGTTGGATCTTCGTCGCCGACCAACTCGACACGCACCGCTCGGCGTCGCTCGTCGAGTTGGTTGCGCGACGCTGTGGACTCGAAGAGCCCCTCGGCATCAAAGGCAAAACCGGGATCCTCAAGTCCAAGCAAACGCGCCGCGCGTTTCTGCAAGACGCCTCGCACCCGATCAGCTGTGTTTACACCCCGCGACACTGCTCGTGGCTCAACCAGGTCGAGATCTGGTTCTCGATCCTCGCTCGACGGCTGCTCAAGCGCGCCAGCTTTACTTCGCTTGAGGACTTGAGAACCCGCGTGCTCCACTTTATTGCTTACTTCAACGACGTCCTCGGAAAGCCGTTCCGCTGGACTTATACCGGCAGGCCGCTCCAGGCATGGTTTTTGCCCACAGATCGGCACTTCAGCCGAGCACATCTAGTCGATTTCCTCGCTTCACTGCGCAAGCCATGCACGCCAATCAGGGCTTGATAGATCAGCTCGACGTGGTTGCCAAGCGCCACGCCGCAACGCTTGCGCAGATCGCCCTCGCCTGGTTGCTTAGCCGCCATCCGTCGATAGTCCCCATTTCAGGAGCTCGGAGCCTCTTATTGCTCGAGGCGAATTTGGGCAGTGCTGATATTCAGTTACGCTAAGCCGATTTGACGGAAGTTGACGGAAGTCTGTCCAACTATCCAGTCCAAGGGCACGATGCCCGGAGTAAACCGGCGGCGTTCGCCAGCGAGCTGTTGTCGTCTGCTGCGGCGACTGCCGGCACCGTTTGCAAGGTAAACGCTTTGCGGCCCTGGTGGGGCCCGAGCGTTATGGGGTAGGTAATCGAACGACCCAGTAGATCATCAAAGCCCGAGATCTCGGTCGGATCCAAAGTCAGAAAACTGTTCTCAACGTCCCGCACCAGCAGTCCTTAGCGTTCAAGTGCGCGGCCAACGCGCTTACTGATGAGGTGAACCAACTTTTCAAGCGCCACCACGGTCGGCGGCGGCACCCGGCGAAAGGTCAACCGCTCGCCCGTTGTCACATACACGCCGTCGAGAAATAAAACGTGAAAATGAATATTGAGGTTCAGCGCACTCCCGAAACGTTGACCAATCGGCAGGCGTGCCGATTGGGACACAAGCAGTGCGCACGAAGGGTGGCGCACAGGGACGTGCGCCATCAATCAACGTCACCGCGCCAGTGTGTGCCGCCGCGTGGTCATAGCCGGCGGCTTTAATCCGATGACGTGCGATGGCGCGAGTGACGATGCCCAGCACTTGGCCCATCACGGCCGGATCAGTGGCGAATAGATAACGCAACGCGAACGGCACGCTTGCTTGCGCGATCACTGCCGTCAGCCTTGTGCAGCCCTGCGGTGTAGCGCTCCTCAGTGCGGGGGGCGAACCCGCGTTACGCACGCCTCGGCACTGTCAGATCATGTACGCGTATCTGCTTCAATCTGCCCGCACGGCCCTGGAGACTGCAGTGGATTCTCCGTCATCGTTCCGACCCCCCTCATTGGTCGGATCTGCACATGCGACACAGCAACGCAGACCGGCGCGGCAAGTGCGTAGGCGCAAATGAATGTGCGTGACGGCAGTCGGTTGGCGCCGAGACAGATCTGAGCCATTTTCAGGTAGCGCGCCGCCATTAGGTCGAGCCAGTCTGGTCAGCTCACGTACCGCGTCGTCCTTGATCATTTCGCTAATTTATCTGGCTCATTGCAGCGTCGGCACGGTGGCTCAATCTGAGGTCGGCGCCTACACGCGGTCATCTTGACCGCGATACATCAGCATTTGCACGTTATCGATCTTGAACACGCGCTTCAACCGTTGAGCCCATGTCATCGAGACGTGGCCCGCGGGCGCTGGTTCGTTGCGCAGCGACGCTGCGCGCAGATCGGGGGCCACAGCGCGGTACTGGTGAGCGTTGCGCTGTGGGGATCGGCGGTCGGGTCTGTCCCCGCGACGGGTCCAGGCGCGGTTCGCCGGTGCGGCGGGCGGCAAGGATGCCGCCCGCCGCGAGCGTTGCCCGCAGGCTGTTACAGGGCGAGCGCGAACGCGCGCACAAAGCTCGCGTCGTAGTGGCTCAGACGCGTATTGCCGTCGGTGGCCTTGGCATCCAGATCCAAGGTTTCGGCAAACGCGGCATTGGTGCAGCTGCCCGGGTGGTCCGGCAGCACCGGACCCAGCAGCGTTGCGACCGCAAACGCATGGCTGAAATTGCCCGTTCCCGAACCCGCGTAGGCGCCGCTGCTCGCAGCGCCCACTTCGCCGCCCGCCGCAGCCACCGGCATGCCGATGATGCCGCGCGTCAATGCGAAACTGAACGTGGCGCGGTTGTGCGGATGCAGTGCATCGAAGGCCAGCGTCAGGCTCGTGCCAGCCGTGTAGCGGAGGAAGCCGCAGTCGTCGACACCGACGCCGGTCGACAATGCAGGTGGTGCGATGTTGGCGTTGCAGCGCGAGTTATCAACCAGCACCGTGAACACGAAGCCGGCGCCGTCCATTTCCGCGGCGGACGCTTAACGTGTGAACAACGTGTCGCCGGAAAAGTGATCCGGGACCACGAAGGTGAAGGTCCCGGGTCCCGGCACGACTAGATTGCCAAGACTGTCGAAGACCTCGAGCTTGACCTGATAGTTGTCCGCGAGCGCCGGCGCCGCGGCCGCATCGCCTGCGCCGGGTGTGGTCCAGCGTGCGGCATAAATGTCGCCGATGCTGTTGTCGACCGGCCAGTAGTACTGGGTACCGGCCGGATCTCCGGCGGTGGAAATACCCCAGTCAGCGGGCGCGAACAAGGCCGGCTTGAAGCGGAACAGTTCGCCCGGTTGCGGGCCGAGCTGCACGGCGGGAAACTGCACATTAGGCCCGGGTAGATCGCGTACATAGGTGCGACTGACCGGGTC
>JAYTDE010000020.1:0-1877 GCA_043736195.1 Burkholderiales bacterium
TGCAGGAGCCGGGCATGGCGTGCGCGCTGGCCCAGATACGCGCAGGCTTCTGCAGGAGTGTTCAGTAGTATAAGAGTCATTACAATGACAATTATACGAATAAATAAAGTTTAATACATACTAAAAGAACATTTAAGAACCAACAGAAGCCAGTCCTTTTTTAGATGCAACGCCCGCCGTCAACCTCGATATTCACTCCGGTAATCATCGAGGCTTCATCTGACGCCAGGTACAGGCAGGCGTTGGCCACGTCCTGCGCGGTGGAGAAACGCCCGAGCGGAATAGTCGCCATGAATTTCGCGCGCCGCGCTTCATCGACCTCGCCACCGGCGAACGCGGCCGACAGCGCGGTATCCGGATTGAACACCGGGTTGACGCAATTCACCCGCACTTGATCAGGGGCGAATTCGGCGGCCATCGATTTGCTCATCAGCACCACCGCGCCCTTGCTGGCGTTGTAGACGGTCAGGCCCGGGCGTGGGCGGATGCCGGCGGTCGAGGCGATGTTGACGATCACGCCGCCGCGTGCACGGCCCTGGGCGCGAAACACCGGCAGCGCGTGTTGCGCCGAGAAATACACGCTCTTGACGTTGACCGTGAAGCAGCGATCGAAATCGGCTTCGGTGACTTCGACAAAGGGCCGATTGACATGGGTCCAGCCGGCGTTGTTGACCACGCAGTCGAGCCCGCCGAAATGCTTTTGCGCGGCGCCGATCATGGCCTGCCAGCCGGCGTCGGTGGTGACGTCGGCCTGCTGGAAGACGGCCTTGCCTCCGGCGGAGTTGATGGCCGCCACCGTGGCCGCACCGCCGGCGGCGTTCAGGTCGGCCACGACTACTTGCGCACCTTCGGCGGCGAAGCGGGTGGCGATGCCGATGCCGATGCCGGAACTGGCGCCGGTGATGATCGCGACTTTGTCTTTGAGGCGCATGATGTCATTCCTGTAGTGGCGTTGTTGTGAGTCGATGCGAGCGATGCCAAAGTGGACAGCGAGTTGATTTCGCTCGGCCGATCGTGTTCTGTCTCAGGTTCGCGTCTGATGCCGGAAGCCTGTGGCGCCAGCGTTGCGTGGCGCCAAATATACCGCGATGCCGCCGGCGGTGACGCTCTCGACGATGGCCTCCTCGATCTGCGCGCCTGCGCGGGCTCGCAATCGGTGGTTCGATCGGTAGGTAAATATCGTATAATTCTTACTCAAGGTCTTTTCGGAGGGCGTCATGGAAACCGTCGTTTCGACCAAGGGTCAGGTCGTGATCCCCAAGCGCTTACGCGACCAGTGGGGTCTTCTGAGCGGCACTCGGGTCAAGATCACCAGCACGGCCGCTGGCATTCAGTTGACGCCAATCGCGGAGCGCAACGCCAAGTCGGTGCTGAAAGGGCTTGGGATGGCTGGATACAAAGGGCCGAGACTCGCTATCGAGGATATGGATCCGCTCCGGGCACTGGATCGCGCCAGGTGATTGCCGTCGACACCAATGTTCTGGTGCGTTTCTACCTCAATGACGACCGGGTTCAGGCCGGTCTCGCGGCCCGCTTGCTGACCAGCGAGGATGTGTTTGTTCCAAAGACCGTCCTGCTCGAGCTTGAATGGGTCATGCGCGGCGTAGCCAAGGTGTCGCCGAGCGCGATCGCCAGATCGCTCGCGCATTTGATGAGCCTGCCCAATGTGAGGATAGAGGACGAAGTCAACGTGCGCGCTGCGCTCAAGGCCTTCACGCAAGGAATCGACTTTGCGGATGCGTTGCACCTGACATCGGGTGGCGGCGCGGATCGCTTCGTCACTTTTGATGAGCGCCTGGTCAAGCGCGCGCCGCGCAGTTTCGCCCGGCCGATCGTGGCGGCGCCAAGCGCGGATCGCTGATTCGCGGCCCACCGGC
>JAYTDE010000021.1:0-4260 GCA_043736195.1 Burkholderiales bacterium
CAGCGCAGCGGCGCTACGCCGAAACTGCGGATGCATCCGCGCGCTCGCTGCTTACGATCATCAACGACATCCTGGATTTCTCGAAAATCGAGGCGGGTAAGCTCGATCTCGAGAGTATCGCCTTCGATCCGGTGCAGGTGGTCAGTGAGGTGGTCGCCATGTTCGAGACGCCTGCCCGGGCCAAGGGGTTGCGGCTCGACCTTGCCATTGCCGACGACTTGCCGCCGGCCGTTGTCGGTGACCCCCTGCGCTTGCGCCAGATCGTGACCAACCTGCTGGCCAACGCGATCAAGTTCACCGCCACCGGGACGGTCGGTGTGCGCTTGGAAATAGGCTCCCGCGCCGGCGCGCCGACGGGTGTGACCATTGCCGTGTGCGATACCGGCATCGGCATCACTCCGGAAGTGCTGGCTCGCTTGTTCAGGCCGTTTTCCCAGGCCGATGGTTCGACGACCCGCCAGTTCGGTGGCACCGGCCTCGGCCTTGCCATTGCGCGAGAATTGGCCGCGCTCATGGGGGGTGAGATCGAGGTCGAAAGCGCGGCGGGCGAGGGTTCGGTGTTCAGAGCCCGTCTGGCTCTACCTGAGGCGTGCGCGGTAGCCGGAGCGCATGAACCGCTCCCGGCGGCGGAGATGCCGGCGGCCGCGCGCGCATTTCCGGGGCGTGTCGTTGTGCTCGCCGAAGACAACCCGATCAATCGCGAAGTTGCACAGGCTCTCCTGGCGAATTGCGGTATTACGTTGCTGGTTGCCACCAATGGCCTTGAAGCGGTGGAGATGGTTGCGCGGCAGGAGTGTGACCTGGTTCTGATGGACTGCCAGATGCCCGAGATGGATGGTTTCGAGGCCGCGCGCAGAATCCGGCTCATGGAGGCCATCCCCGGTGCGCTCCGCTCGGGGCAAGGCACCCGTTTGCGCCTGCCCATCGTCGCTTTGACCGCGAACGCCATGAAGGGCGACCGCGAATCCTGCTTCGTCGCCGGGATGGATGACTATTTGACCAAACCCTATACCGCCGCGCAGCTGATGGACATGCTCGACAAGTGGCTCAATGCCAGGCTCGGGGCCGGGCCGACGGCGGGCGCCGACCTCGCCACCGAGGCGGATTGCAGCAACGCGAGATCCGCCGACGCCCTCGACCGGCAGGCGCTGGACAGCATCCGCCAGGCGGTGCCGACCCAGGGCGACAGTCTGGTGGAACGCGTCGTCCGTCGTTACCTCGACCAATCTCCTGGCCTGATTGCCGGTTTGCGGGCCGCCGCCGCGGCGGGCGACCAGGATCTTCTCGGGCGCGTGGCGCATTCATTGAAGTCATCAAGCGCGACTATCGGCGCACGGGCTGTCGCCGCGCTTTGCCGCGAGATCGAAACTGCGGTTCGGAGTGGTCAGAGGCGGCCGGACCTGGCCGACATCGACAGGCTGGAAGCCGCTTACGCAAGAGCGGTTCCCCTGCTGGAGGGTGAGATCGAGCCCGCCATTGCTTGATCTTCACGTCCGACCGGCGGGCGCTAGGATCAAGAAAGCGCCCGCCCTGTCGTAATTGAGGTGAAGCATCGAAGTGACGGACCCGGCGTGCCGTTTCATCCGGGATCAACAAGAGGCCATTGGCGATGAATACCTATCCGATTTCCGCAACCATCGCCAGCGCGAGTCCCGGCCCGGTCATGCATGGGTCGCCGGAACAAGCGCCGCCGCTGGTCCTGGTGATCGATGACGACGGCATGATGCGCATGCTGGTGCGCGAGGCACTCGAGGGCGATGGTTTTCGCGTCGAAGAGGCGGAGCATGGCGAAGCCGGTCTGGCGCTGTTTGCCGACCTGCGGCCGGATGTGGTGCTGCTCGACGTGGTGATGCCGGGGATCGACGGTTTTGATACCTGTGTGGCGCTGCGGCGGTTGCCCGACGGTATACGGGTGCCAGTGCTGATGATGACGGGTCTGGACGACACTGCGTCGGTCAATCGCGCCTACCAGTCCGGCGCCACCGATTTCGTGACCAAGCCGATCGCCTGGCCGATCCTGCCGCACCGGGTGCGCTACCTGCTGCGCGCCAGCCAGACGCTCACCGCCCTGGCGCGCAGCGAAGAGCGCCTGGCCGAATCGCAGCGCATGGCGAAACTCGGTCATTGGGACTGGTGCCTGGTGCGCGATACGGTCGACCGCTCCACGGAGGTGCTGCGCATCCTCGACGTCGACGCGGCGACGTTTCCGGCGGGTTACAGGGCGTTGCTGCCCTTGTTGCATCCTGACGATGCACGCGCGCTCGATACGGCGATCGCTGCCGCGCTCAGGCGGGCGCAGCCGTGGAGCCTGGAATGCCGCCTGCTGCATGCCGATGGCGGCGTGCGCATCCTGCACGAACAGGCGGTGGTGCACTGCGACGCAGCCGGCAAGCCGGTGCGCATTCGCGGCACCACCCAGGACATCACCGAGCGCCGGCGCACCGAAGAGCGCATGCGCACGCTCGCCCTCTACGATTCCCTGACCGGCCTGCCAAACCGGGAATTCTTCATCGAACAGTTCGGCCATTCGCTGGCCCATGCCGAGCGTCTCGGCCGGCCGCTCGCCGTCATGGTGCTCGACATCGACCGTTTCAAGCGCATCAACGATACCCTCGGTCACGGGGTCGGGGACGTTCTGCTGCAGGAAGTCGGCAAGCGTCTCGAACAGGCGCTGCGCGAGGCCGACTACGTGACGCGTGCCGACTTTGTCTCGAGCGACCAGAACCTGGCGCGTCTCGGCGGCGATGAATTCACCATCATGCTGGCCAGCCTGGCGCAGGCGGAAGACGTAGCCAAGGTGGCGCGGCGCGTGCTCGAAATGGTCTCGCGCCCGATCATCCTCGACGGCGAGGAGACCGTGGTCACCGCCAGCATCGGCATCGCGGTCTATCCGGCAGACGGCGCCGACACTGAAACCCTGCTCAAGAATGCCGATAGCGCGATGTACTTCGCCAAGGACCAGGGCAAGGACAACTTCCAGTTCTTCTCGCCGTCGATGAACGCCCGTTCGTTCCAGAAACTGTCAATGGAGAACAGCCTGCGCAAGGCGCTGGAGCGTGATGAATTGCGGCTCCACTACCAGCCGAAGGTGGACGCGGCGAGCAGGCGCATCACCGGCGTCGAGGCATTGATCCGCTGGCAGCATCCCGAGCTGGGGATGGTCGCGCCCAACGATTTCATCCCGCTGGCGGAGGAATCCGGCCTGATCGTGCCGATCGGCGAGTGGGTGCTGCATACCGCCTGTCAACAGTTGGCACGCTGGCATGCCGCCGGCTTCGCCGACCTGACCGTAGCGGTCAACATGGCGAGCTCGAATTTCGCCCAGAAAGACTTCGTCGGCGGCGTGGCGGCGACCATTCGCGGCGCGGGCATCGCGCCCGCCGCGGTCGAAATCGAGATCACCGAAAGCGTCCTGATGCAGGACATCAAGGCCGCGATCGCGACCCTGAATGCCCTCAAGTCCTGCGGCGTCCGCCTCTCGGTGGACGATTTCGGGACCGGCTACTCCTCGCTGACCTATCTGAAGCGGTTTCCGATCGATACGCTGAAGATCGATCGCTCGTTCGTGCGCGATGTGGTCAACAACCGCGAGGACGCCGCGATCACCGCCGCCATCATCGCCCTTGCGCAGGGCCTCGAATTGCAGGTCGTAGCCGAGGGTGTGGAGACGGAGGAGCAGTCGGAATTCCTGCGCAAGAAGGGCTGCCACCTGATGCAGGGCTACCTGTTCAGCCGGCCGCTGCCGCCGGAGCAGCTTACGGCGCTGCTCGAAGCTGAACTCGCTGCCGCCTGACGCCGCCAACCCTAAGTCGTCCGCGCCCCGGCCACGCTGAAAATCGTCACCGGCCGCGCCAACCCCTTGAGCGTGACCTCGCCCGCGGGCTGTTGCGCTGGCGCGCGCCGCGCTGAGGGCGGGCTTGCCGCGGGCCGTGGAACCAACGCTCAAGTGGCGGCTAATCCCGGCATCGAAAACCCGTGGCTCTTGAGGGTCGCCACGAGTTCGCCGGTCTGCTGCGCGCTCAACTCCACCAGCGGCGGGCGCACCCGGCCCCAATCGGCGTCGCCGCTCCAGTGGGCCACGGCGGCCTTGAGCGCCGGGATCATCGGCAGTTTCTGGAAATCGTTGCGGATCACGTTCAGTGCCGCCTGCTGCGCGTCGGCATCGGCGTTTTTCCACTCGGTGAAGAGCTTGTGAATCGGCGCCGGGTTGACGTTGGCGGTCGCGCTGATGCAGCCCGCGCCGCCGTTGCGCATGTTGGC
>JAYTDE010000022.1:0-1830 GCA_043736195.1 Burkholderiales bacterium
CCGTCGTCAACGTGAGAGGGAGCGCGGTCACGATCCTGGCCTACCGCGAGGAAGACTATATTTCGCTGACCGATATTGCCCGGCACAGGGACCCTGTCAGGACGGACTACCTGATCTCAAACTGGCTCAGGAATCGGAACACCATCGAGTTTCTCGGCATCTGGGAGCGCCTCAACAACCCAGGTTTTAATCCCATCGAATTCGATGGGATTAAAAAGAGTGCTGGACTGAACAGCTTCATCCTGACTGCCAAGCAATGGATCGAAGGCACTGCTGACTATTGCCAATCCAACGCCGTACTTGCGGCCTTCCTTCGCGATGCGCTCCATCGACTTACGGGCGCCCGAGAACTGACTTTCGCTAGCGCGAGGGATGTATGCGTGCGCCTCCTCGCGCATAAGGAGGATGGGGAATTCGCGGTACTTTGGGTTCCAGTAATTGAACTCGAACGACAAGCGGCCGATCTGGGCGGCACAATGCTCAACATTGGCAACTACACAATCGACAGTAATCGGAGGAGGTAGAAATGACCACACGCCGCAAACTTGTCATCGCCATAGGCGCGAGTACTATTGCAGCCCACGCCCCACAAACCGCCCTTGCACAGCAAGGCTACCCAAGCAAACCAATTCGCTTCGTCATGCCCTACCCACCCGGCGGCAGTTCGGAAATCCTCGCGCGCCCGATCGCCGCTGAGCTGACCAAGAACATCGGCCAGTCGGTATTCATCGACTTCAAACCCGGCGGTGGCACCACCATCGGCGCGGACCTGATCGCCAAATCCGCACCCGACGGCTACAACATCGTGATGATGCTGACCGCCCATGCGGTCAATGCCACACTGATGCCCAAGCTGCCCTACGACACCCTCAAGGACTTCGCTTCGATCACCCTCGCCGCCACCCTGCCCCTGGTAGTGGTGGTGAACGCGCAATCACCGATCCGCACCCTGGCCGATCTGATCGCCGCGGCCAAGGCCAATCCGGGCAAGCTCAACTACGCCTCCGCCGGCCCAGGCAACACCAGTCACCTCTCGGTCGAGTATTTCAAGTCGGTGGTCGGCGTCGACATGACGCATGTGCCTTACAAAGGCAGCGGCCCGGCGATCACCGCGCTGCTTGGGCGCGAAGTGGACTTGATCTTCGACTCGCTATCGTCTTCGCTGCCGCAAATCCAGGGCGGAAAATTCCGCGCCATAGCCGTCTCCACCCTCAAGCGCTCGCGCGTGTTGCCGGAAATACCCACCATTCACGAGCAAGGCATCAAGGGCTTCGACGTATCGGTCTGGTACGCGATCCTTGCGGCGGCCGGCACGCCGACTCTGATCGTGCAGAGGCTCAACGCCGAGTTCATCAAGGCGATGAACATGCCGGAAGCCAAGCAACGCATCGAGGCGGCCGGCTACGATATCGTCGGTTCCACACCGACCGAGCTCGACGCCTTCATCAAGGCCGAGATCACGCGTTGGGCCAAGGTGGTCAAGGATTCGGGCGCGACGGTCAACTGAGGGCCGCTTCGCGGATCGGCGCAGCAAAGGTCACGCCGATTCGACGGCACGTTTCAAAGGGGACGGCGCGATCGGAATCTGGCGCTACTGGACGAATTGCTCACCACCTTCGGGGCCATCCCGCTCAATGGAATCGCCGCGCGCCGCTGTGGCGAACTGCGGGCCGACCTTGCAGGTATCGAGTGTTTCATAGCTGCGTGATACCATTTACCAGTCATTTTCGTGGAGAGCATCATGGGTGCATTTGATCCGGTCGAGCCGGCGCGCGCGAAGCAGCGCGCGAAGCCGCCCAGCGCGCGTAAACCGAAAACTCTGGCGGAAAA
>JAYTDE010000023.1:0-3620 GCA_043736195.1 Burkholderiales bacterium
AAGCTGAAACAGGGCGAACGCGCCGACGTGCTGATTCTGTCCGCCGAGGTGGGCGATGCGCTGGCCAAGAGCGGCGCGATCGTGCCGGCATCGCGCAAGGCCCTGGCCAAGGTCGGGGTGGGCGTGGCAGTGGGCGAAAACGCACACGCCCCCGATATTTCGACCGCAGCTGCGTTTCGCCAGACCTTGCTGGACGCCAAATCGATCGTCATGATCGATCCGGCCTTGGGCACCAGCGGCAAGCATCTGGTGGAGGTGTATCAAAAGCTCGGCATCACCGAGCTGCTCAAGCCCAAGATGCGCTATGGCTCGGGTGGGTACATTGTCGAGCCAGTCGGCAAGGGGGAGGTCGAACTCGGCCTGCACCAGATCAGCGAGATCCTGCCGGTCAAGGGCGTCAAGCTGGTGGGGCCGCTACCGCCCGAGTTGCAGAAATGGACCGTCTATGTCGGTGCGGTCACGCCGACTTCGACCGCAGCCGACGCGGCGCGCGACCTGATCGCCTATCTCTCGGGCTTCCAGTCCAAGGCGACCTACCTGTCCAAGGGCTTCGTGCTCGCCGACTGACCGGCGCGGCCACGCTTTTCAAAAGCCCTTGCCGTTGCAGAATTCCGTGTGGCGCGACTACGCGCCGGTGCTCATCTGCGCGGTCACCTATGCGCTCGCGGTGGTATGCGCACGCATAGCCTTCGAGGACGGCAGCAACGCGTCCACCGTGGTGACGCTGCGCTGCGCGTTTGCGATGCTGGCCATCGGCATCGCGGTGCGTGCATCACAGGCGCCTGACCGCAGCACAACGCGCGATCGCCGCCTGATCCTGATGCTCGGGGTCTTGTTCGCTGCCAATGTCTATGCGTTCTACAAGGCGATCGAGATGCTGCGGGTGCCGTTGGCGATCCTGATCTTCTACGTCTATCCGCTGTTGACCGGCGTGATTTCCGCGCTGGCGGGCCTGGAGCGGCTGAACGCGCCCATGGTTCTGTTCAGCCTTTTGTCGCTGGCCGGGATGGCGCTCGCCACCGGTGCTTCGCCGGAGGCACTGCAGCCGCTGGGCCTGCTGCTGGCATTGTTCGCCGGCAGCGTGGTGGCGGTTTCGCTGGTGGTGACCTCCCGTTACGTGGCGCATGTCGATGCCTTGCGCCGCACCTTCTGGATGATGGTGTCGACTTCGGCTACGTTGCTGGTCGGCCTTATAGGCTCAGGCTCCTTCGCATGGCCTAAGAGTGCGGTCGGCGGCATGGCGATCGCCGGCGTGTGCGCCTTCTATGCGGTGGGATTGGTGGGGCTATTCACCTCCGCCACCCGCTTGGGCCCGATGCGTACCGCCGTCATGATGAACCTGGAACCGGTGCTGGCCATCGCCCTGTCGACGCTGGTGTTGCAGCAGGGCTTGAGCGGTTTGCAGTATGCCGGTGGCGTCCTGGTGATTGCAGGGGTCTTGGGCGCCCAACTGGCGCGACGGCCGGCATGAAGATCGCAGGCCCTGCCCTTAGCCCGACGCCCCGCCGTTTGTGGGCGGCCTAGGAAAGGAATGCCACACATCTGCGTTTGCGATGGTTTTGCGCTTTTCGGGGTCTTTCCGGATCATTGTGCGGTTAGCGAAAGTAGCTGAGATGCTGCGGGTGTCAGCTTTGCGGGAAGGGCGCACCGGGCCCTGACTTCGCCGAGACCCTGGCGCTGACCCGGGCGGCTTCGCGGCGCAACCTGGCGTTAGGCGGCATACTATTGGCCATGATGACTACCGCCAATCCCACACTGCGCCTCGCCTTCGATAACACCTACGCGCGCGACCTGACCGGCTTCTACGTCTCGTGGAAGCCCGCCGCGGTGCCCGCGCCACGCCTGCTTTACTTGAATGACGAGCTCGCGGCCGAGTTGGGCCTGCCGGCGCAGGCACTGGTGGCGCCCGAACTCGCGGCCGTGTTTGCCGGCAACCGCGTGCCCGCAGGTGCCGAGCCGCTGGCGCAAGTCTATGCCGGACACCAATTCGGCGGCTTCTCGCCGCAACTGGGCGACGGCCGCGCGCTCTTGCTGGGCGAGGTGATCGACCGCCGCGGCCGGCGCCGCGATATCGCGTTGAAGGGTTCGGGCCGCACGCCGTTTTCGCGCGGCGGCGACGGCCGCGCCGCGGTGGGGCCGATGTTGCGCGAGGTGATCATCGGCGAGGCGCTGCATGCGCTGGGCATCCCCACCACCCGCGCACTGGCGGTCGCTGCCACCGGCGAGGCTGTGTTGCGCGAACTGCCGCTGCCTGGCGCGGTGCTCACGCGGGTGGCGGCGAGCCATCTTCGCGTGGGGTCCTTCGAGTACTTCGCCGCCCGCGGTGAACAGGACAAGCTGCGCCAGTTGGCCGACTACACCATCGCGCGCCACGACCCGGGATTGATCGGCACGCCCGACCGGGTGCTCGGCCTGTTGCGCGCAGTGGCCGAGCGCCAGGCCCTGCTGATCGCGCAGTGGATGAACGTCGGCTTCATCCATGGCGTGATGAACACCGACAACATGACGATCTCCGGTGAGTCCATCGATTTCGGTCCCTGCGCCTTCATGGAAGCAGTCGATCCGGCCACCGTCTTCAGCAGCATCGACCATGGCGGGCGTTATGCCTACGGTAACCAGCCACATGTGGCGCACTGGAACCTGGCCAAGCTGGCGGAGGCGCTGCTGCCGCTGGTCGCTGACGGCTGCGACTTAGCCGCGGTCGACAAGGCGGTCGCCGAAGCCACCGCGGTGATCGATGCGTTCCCGGCCCGCTACGCCAGCGCCTTGCTTGCCGGCCAGCGCGCCAAACTCGGCCTTCTGCATGCCGGGCCGGCAAATGATGCCGCCGACACGGCGCTGGCGGAGGATTGGCTTGCCTTGCTCAAGCGCGAGCGCGTGGATTTCACACTGGCCTGGCGGCGACTGGCAGATGCCGCCGCGGGCAACGATGTGCCGCTCGGCGCGCTGTTTACCGACGCACAGGCGCCTTTCGCCTGGCTCGCACGCTGGCGTGCACGCTGTGCGGTCGACGATGCGGCGGGCGGTGCCCTTGCCACCGACCCGGCGCAATCCGCACAGGCCCGCGCCCGGCGCCTGCGCGCGGTGAATCCGTTCGTGATTGCGCGCAACCAGCGTGTCGAAGAGGCGCTGGCCGCTGCCACCGAACACGATGACCTGGGCCCCTTCGAGCGCCTGCTCGCCGCTGTGCGTCGGCCTTTCGACGAGGCACCCGATCAGGCAGCCTATGGCGAGCCCGCGAGCGCCGCGGTGACGGCGGGCTATCAGACCTTCTGTGGCACCTGAGGTGTCAGCGCCAGAGCGCTGGCGCCAGGCGCTCGTTTCCTGAAACGAAAAGCGCGCTCGCCGCGCAGCCGAACCTCGGTCTAGAATCCGATACGCCTCTTTCGCGCCAGGCGCGAATCGGCAATGTCGCGCGCCTCGATCACGTCGCGACCTTCGAGCTTGGCGGCGCCGAACGCGTTGAAGATGATGCGCCGCATGTCGCGCGGCGACAGTTCGGCCAGCTTGGCCATCGCCGACTCTCCTGGCTCCGCCGGAAACGCCAGGCCCCAGGCGTGGCTGTCGCGGATGTCGCGGTAGATCGAGCGGGCGATCTGGATCACCCCGGCTTCGTCCGG
>JAYTDE010000024.1:0-2994 GCA_043736195.1 Burkholderiales bacterium
GGCAAACAGGCCCTCAAGCTGTGGGTGGTGCATGTTCTGGAACCATCCCCACCGGACGATGTCGCTCCGCTGGAGTGGTTCTTGCTGACCACCTGCGCGATCGCAAGGGCTGCGCAAGCTCAAGAGTGTCTGCGTTGGTATTGCCTGCGCTGGCGCATCGAAGACTGGCATCGCGTACTCAAAAGCGGATGCCGCATCGAGGCTCTGCAACACAAGACTGCCGAGCGACTCAAGCGCGCCATCGCCATCAATCTGGTGATCGCCTGGCGGATCATGCTGATGACCCTGCTGGGCAGAGAATGCCCGCAGCTTCCCGCCGAAGTGTTGTTCTCAGACATCGAGATCGAGGTGCTGCAGGCTTACGCAAAAAAAACGCATCGCCAAGCCCACCCGGCTCGGCGATGCCGTACGCCTTGTAGCCCGACTTGGCGGTTACCTCGCCCGTCTCAACGGCTCGCCCCCAGGCCACCAGATCATGTGGCAAGGCTATTCGGAGCTGCAATCGCTGTGCGAAGGACTCTCCCTCAGACACTGGACTTCGGATTAGCAATACTTATGGGAAAAGGGCAGAGCTAGCGCGGTTCGAAGGACTGCAGATGCCGCGAGACCGAAAGCCACGCCCCGGCCAGTCCAAGCGTAGCGGCGAATGCCAGGATTGATGCCAGGTCCGCCGGTGGCAAACGGTCAAGCCGGAAGTCGGACGCATACAACTGCGCGAACTCAGCCACGCTGCGATTGAGCACCCAGAACGCGCCGAACACGATTGCCAGAGCCGCGCCGCCGCCCAACATGCCCAGCAGCGCGCCGTAGTAATAGAACGGGCGCTTGATGGTGCCGTTGGTGGCGCCCAGCAGTTTGGCGACCTCGATTTCCTCGCGCTGGGTGAGGATCTGCAGGCGGATGGTATTGAAGGTCACCGCCAGCAAGGCAAACGACAGAAGGCCTGCCAGCAACAGCACGGCCACCCGTCCGACACCAACGGCAGCGGCGACCCGTCGTACCCAGGCGGAATCGACCTGCACATGCTCGACGTGGGCCCAGCCGCGCACCTTCTCGGCCATGCGGTCAAGCGCATCGCCATCGTTCTCGGCTAAGCGCACCACGAAAGCGTCCGGCAGTGGATTGCGGTCGAGGGCGGCAAGCACGTCGCCCATCGACGGATGTTTCCTGAACTCAGCCAGGGCCGACTCGCGCGAACGGAACTCCACTTTCGCAATGCCCGCCAGATCCTTCAAGCGGCGATCGAGTTCGGCGATTTCACTTTTTTGCACCTCGAGCGAAAGGAATACCGAAAATTCCGGATCACTGGAAACATTGCGTGCCGCGGTCTGCAGATTGACCAGCAGCGAATAGGCACCCGCCGGCAAGGCCAGCGCAACGCCGATCACCAGCACATTGAGAATAGTGGCAAACGGCGTCGATGCGAGCTTCGCCAGCGTGCTGCCAAAGGCCATCCAGTGCAGGCGCAGCCAGGCGCTCACAGGATCAACTCCCCGGCCTTCAACTGCACATTGCGTGTGGTGGTTTTGCCGCCCGCGCGGCGGACCGCGTCTTCGTCATGGGTGGCGATCATCACGGTGACGCCGACCTGATGGAAGGCAATGAACAAATCGATGATCTCGCCGGCGTAGTCGGTATCCAGATTCGAGGTGGGCTCGTCGGCAATGATGATCGCGGGCCGGTTGACGATCGCGCGGGCGATCGCCAGGCGCTGTTGTTCGCCGCCGGAAAGCGTGATCGGATTGGCCTTCTCGCGCGCCAGGAGCCCCACCTTGTCGAGTGCCGCGCGCGCCCGCTTGGCGCCATCTTTCGGATGCACGCCGGTCACGGCTAGCGGCAGCATCACGTTGTCGAACACGCTGCGGTCATACAGCAGCTTCTGATCCTGGAATATCTGCCCGATATTGCGCCGCAGGTAGGGAATCGCCGCCGCGCGCATCGAAGACACGTTCTGGCCATTGACCACCACACTGCCGCTGGTGACGCGCTTGATCACCGGCAGCAGTTTCAGGAGCGTGCTCTTGCCCGCGCCCGAGTGCCCGGTGATGAACAGCAATTCACCGTCAGCCACTGTAAGCGATACCGACTTGAGCGCTTCATGCCCGCCCGGATAGCGTTTGGTGACCGCGGAGAACTCAATCATCGATCAATCGCGCAAGGTCACGTTGATTCAATCCAGCCCGAGCATCGCGTTGGCGAATGCGCGTGCCGAAAACGGGCGCAAGTCCTCAATGCCTTCGCCAATGCCGATAAACAGCACCGGCACCGGACGGGCGCGCGCGATGGCACACAGCACGCCGCCCTTGGCCGTGCCATCGAGCTTGGTCACAACCAGACCCGTCAGGCCCAGTGCGTCGTCGAAGGCCTTGACCTGCGCCACCGCGTTTTGCCCGGTATTGGCATCGATGACCAGCAGAACTTCATGCGGTGCGCTGCTGTCGGCTTTGGCGATCACCCGCTTGACCTTGCGGATCTCGTCCATCAGATTATTCTGCGTCGGCAGCCGCCCGGCGGTGTCGGCCATCAGGATATCGATGCCGCGCGCCCGCGCCGCGTGCACCGCGTCGAAAATCACCGAGGCAGGATCGCCACCGCCTTGCAGGTCGCGCTGGGCGATCACCACCACGTTGTTGCGCTCGCCCCAGGTCATGAGTTGTTCGCGCGCCGCGGCACGGAAGGTATCGCCGGCGGCCAGCAAAATGCTTTTCCCGGCGCCTTGAAAATATCTTGCCAGCTTGCCGATGGAGGTGGTCTTGCCGACGCCGTTGACACCGCTGATCATCATGACCAGTGGTTTGGCCCGATCGAGATCGATGGTTCGCTCGAGTGGCCGCAGCAGTTCGGCAATCAGGTCGGCCAGCGCCTGCTTGAGGGTCTCGCCGTCTTCGATGCGCTCACGTTTGGCGCGCAGGCGCAGTTGCTGTATCAGCAATTGCGCCGCGGCGACACCGCAATCGGCGGAAATCAGGGCGAACTCGAGCTCTTCAAACAGCG
>JAYTDE010000025.1:0-1681 GCA_043736195.1 Burkholderiales bacterium
ATGGTGCCCATGAAGCCCGAGGCGAAGCCCGCCATCCCCAGCATGCCCGGTCGCGGCGTCACCTGTTGCCTGCCGATGCTCAAGGCGACCGCAGCCAGAATCAGGACGGCGAACATCAGCGCGAACGCGCTGCGCGGCAACAAGCCGATGACCAGCCCCGCGAGAATCGAGCCCGGCACACGGCCGGCGAAGGCGATCGCGGCGAAGCGGACATCGATGCGCCGCCATTCGCGCAGCGCCGCCAGCAGTGACACAGTGCCGCCCAGCACCAGCATCGGCCCGGGCACCAGATCCGGTTGTACCAACACCACGATCGGTGCCGCGAACAGGGCGAAGCCGATGCCGGTCGCGCCCTGCAGGCAGGCGCCAAGCATGACGGCAAGCATGCAGGCGAGTGTGCCGGGCGACACCAGTTCCTGCATCAGGCGCGATACGCCTGCTTGATGGCAAGCGCAGTAACGGGCGCGCCGTTCACCGCCTGGCCAGACCCAATAGGCGAGAGCCGCGGGCATGTACGCGATGCCGAAAAGCGTTTGGCCTGGACATGTCTTGTATCAGCGGCTTATTTCTTGATGTCGGCTGCGACTTGCACCGCATGACCCTGCGGTGCAAGCAGATCGGCCAGCGCCTGCAGCGCCGCCATACCGCATGCGATATCCTGCTCGCCGTTGCCGCCGGACAAGCCAACGCCACCGATCACCTCGCCGTCCACCACGATCGGAAATCCGCCGACGAAAATCGCGAACTTGCCCTCGAAGCTCCACTGGATGCCGAAGGCTTCGTTGCCCGGCAACGCCGGGCCATTGGGCGGGGTGTTGAACAGATGGGTGGAGCGCTTGTGGCCGGCGGCGGTGAACGCCTTGTTCCAGGCGATCTGCGGCCCGGTGATACGTGCGCCGTCCATTCTTTCGAGCACGATCGGATAGCCGCCGTCATCGACGATACACACGGTTTCCAGCACCCCGATAGCGACGGCCCTGGCGATCGCGGCTGCCGCCATTGCGCGTGCTTCGGCGTGTTCCAGCTTCTGTGCCTTTTTCAATTCGATATTCCTTCACGAAAAAATGCGCTGTGTCGGGGTTGGCGCGAACCGGATCGCACCAACGCCGCCAGCGCTGCGCCTGCAAGACCTGCGCAGGATTTCCATCCGGAGGGAGTACCGGGGAGCCCGGCGCGGCCGGACTCGCACAGCATCGCCCCGCCGATGCGCGTCAGGCCGCCCCGCTCAAGCCTGCACCAGTTCGCGTTCGCCCTGCGGCACCTGCTGCTCCACCGCATCCAGCTCGGCCATCGAAATGTCGTTGGCGACATAGTCGTGGTACAGCGCGGTGGTGTAGAGCAGGCGCATCTGCGCGCCGATTTCGCAAATCTTCAGGCAACGCTGCTGTAGCTCGGGCGTGTCGGCATGTTCGAGCACGATCTGGTAACCGCGCTCGCCATGGATTTCGTCAGAGACGATGTGCAGGTCGAAGAACTCGACTTCCTCGTCGGTGAACTTGTACTTGTTGCGCAAGGTCGGCGTCTGCTTGCGATAGATCGAAGGCACTTGCGATTCCAGGCCCACGACCAGGCCGGCCACGGCCACGATCGGGTCCTCGCGCATGGCCACCGCATAGCACCAGCTTTGCAGGCCGCGGGTGGTAGGCGACATGTTGTCCGGGTCGATGACGCGCTCGCGGGT
>JAYTDE010000026.1:0-2239 GCA_043736195.1 Burkholderiales bacterium
GTCCGCGTAGATTTCAGACACTTCGCTCTTGGCTGCCGCACCGACATGCCACAGCTGGGGCACGATCTTGCCGCCGGCACCATGAACCTGCCGACAGACCTCGCGCCAGCCGGCGAGCGCCTCCTCACCATAGAAGTTCGGGACGTTCGGATCGTTCGACGCCGAAAGGTGGCCGACCCACGTTCCTTCGGTGATGATCAACCCGACGCCGCCCTCCGCCCGCCGTCGATAATAGTCGGCGACATTCGGACCCGGTACGCCGCCAGGCGAAAATGCCCTAGTCATGGGGGCCATGACGAGGCGGTTTCGAAGCTCCAGCGAGCCGAGCGTTACGGGGTCGAATAACACCGCCACCAAAGGATCGGGCTTCTCAAAGCTTGCGTTAACCTGCACAGCGATTCCCTTGCCGCCGAAGGGCACAAGTCTTGATGGGCAAACCGGCGTTGACCAACCACAAGTCGTCGCTGCCGACCTCTCGAACTACGGCGTGCTGCATCATCGACCCTCGAAGCGGGGTGACCGGCGTTCGTTGAAGGCAAGTACACCTTCTTTTCGGTCTCCGGTGGGGACGAGGCGGTTGTAAGCTTCGATCTCAAACGCGAGACCGTCGGAAAGGGACATCTGGAGACCCCGACCGATCGCCTGCTTGGCCTGACAAACCGCGAGTGGAGCGTTGGCCGAAATACGGCGTGCCTTCTCGATTGCGGATTCGCGCAAGTCGCCGGGTGCCAGCACGCTGTTGACCAGCCCCCAGGCGGCGGCCGCCGCGGCGTCGAACGGCTCGGCCCCCATAATGAGTTCCTTCGTGCGGCGTTCGCCGATCGCCCGCGCTATCGTCTGGGTGCCGCCTCCGCCCGGAATGATGCCGAGACGGGTTTCGGGCAAAGCGAAGCGGGCGCTCGACGACGCGTAAATGAAATCGCAGCACGCCGCGATCTCAAGACCGCCCCCATAGGCGGCGCCGTTCACGGCGGCGATAACCGGGATCGGACAGGCCAGGATAGCACGCACCATCCGCTCGAACACGAGATGCTGCTCCCGCCACGCCGCATCGCTCATCCCGTTGCGTTCCTTGAGATCGCCGCCTGCGCAGAACGCGTCCTCACCCGCACCGGTCAGAACCAGACAGCGGACGTCGCCGGGGCGCATGGCTGTCGCTTCGAAGAAGGCGAACAGATCCTGGCCCATCGCGGTGTTCAGCGCATTGGCGCTGGCCGGACGGTTCATCGTTACCAGCGCGACATGGTCGGCGACTTGCTCGACGATTAAGGTATCGTAGGGGCTCATGTGGAGGCCGACATGACCGGATCAATACGATCTTGGCATGCCGAGGCCGTGCTGGGCGACCTGAGCAAGGACGAGATTGTTCGAGATCGGCGCTGTCCGGAACAGACGGGCTTCCTTCCATTTGCGCTCGACATGGTATTCGGTCGCAAAGCCATAGCCGCCGAACGTCGACATGCACGCTTCGGCAGCCTCCCAGGACGCCTCGGTGGCGAGATACTTCGTCATCAGCGTCTCTTGCGCGCAGGGTTTGCGGCTGTCCAACAGCATTGCGGCGCTGTTTCGCATGAGTTCGGCGGCGGTGATATTCATGTGCGCGCGCGCGATCGGAAATTGCACCCCCTGATTGGCGCCGATCGGTCGATCGAAGACATTGCGATTCGATGCATAGGCAGAGGCGGTGCTCACAAACCACTGGCCATCACCGATCGACTCGCTGGAAACCAGCAAGCGCTCCGAGTTGAGCGAGTCCACCAGATAGTGGAAGCCTTTGCCCTCTTCGCCGATCAGATCCTCGGCCGCGACATGAAGGTCGTCGATAAAAACCTGGTTGGTGTGGTGATTGAGCATCGTCGGAATCGGCGTCGCCCGCAGGCTGTCACCTGCTTTGGCGATGTCGACCAGGAACAACGACAAGCCGTCGGTCTTGCGCTGGACTTCGGCCAGCGGGGTGGTCCGTGCAACCAGAAGATACAGATGCGACTGGAAATAGCGCGACGTCCAGATCTTCTGGCCGTTGATCACGTACCCGTCGGCGGTGCGCCTGGCGAACGTCTTGATCGCCAGCGTGTTGGAACCCGCATCGGGTTCAGTAACGCCAAATGCCTGCAATCTGAGGCTGCCGTCGGCGATGCGGGGCAGATACTTTCGCTTCTGTTCCTCGCTCCCGTGATTGAGGATAGAGGCCATGGTGTACATCTGCGCGTGGCAACTGGCGCCGTTTCCACCCGATCGG
>JAYTDE010000027.1:0-11268 GCA_043736195.1 Burkholderiales bacterium
CGCGGAAGTCGATCCCGAATTGAGCGACTTGACCGGCGACGAGCGCAAGGTCAAGCAGGTGCTGCTCAACCTGCTGTCGAACGCGGTCAAGTTCACCCCCGAAGGCGGCAGCGTCACGGTGCGCGTACGGCGCGACGGCGAATCGGCCGAGATCGCGGTGGTCGATACCGGGGTCGGCATCGCGCCGGAAGACCAGGCGGCGGTGTTCGAGGAGTTCAAGCAGGTCGGCAACGATGTCACCAAGAAAGGCGAAGGCACCGGCCTGGGCTTAGCGCTGGCGAAAAGCTTCGTCGAACTGCACGGCGGGCGCATCTGGCTGGAAAGCGAGCCGGGCCGCGGATCGACCTTCTTTTTCACCCTACCTTTAATCACCACCCCAGCGTTACAGGGAGCATGACATGGCAGGCGAACTCATTCTCGTGGTTGAAGACAATGAAAAGAACATGAAGCTGGCGCGCGACCTGCTCGGCTTCAAGGGCTACCGCGTGGCCGAGGCCGTCACCGGCGAAGAGGGGGTATCCATGGCGGCCGCCGAGACACCGGCGCTGATCCTGATGGACTACCAGTTGCCGGGCATCGATGGCATCGAGGCGTTCCGCCGCATTCGAGGCGAGCCGGCTACCGCCCATGTGCCGATCATCGCCGTCACCGCCTCGGCGATGCCGGAAGAAACCACCAAAATGATGGCAGCCGGGTTCGATGGCTTTTTGACCAAGCCGCTCAACATCAAGGAATTCGTGGCCGCGGTGGCCGAAGCGGTGGCGCGCGGCAGGGTATCCAAGTGAGCGAAACCACGGCGCAAAAGGCGCCCTGCCTGCTGGTGGTCGACGACATTCCGGCCAACGTGAAGATGCTGGCCGACATCCTCACCTTCAAGGGCTTCCGCGTGGTCACCGCCGGCGGCGGGCGTGAGGGCCTGGAGCGCGTGCGCAGCGAAAAGCCGGACCTGGTGCTGCTCGACGTCATGATGCCGGACATGAACGGCTACGAGGTGTGCGCGGCGATCCGCGCCGACCCGGAAAGCGCGATGCTGCCGGTGGTGATGGTGACCGCGCTGGACGCCGGCGAGGAGCGCGTCAAGGGCATCGAAGCCGGTGCCGACGACTTTCTCACCAAGCCGGTCAATCGCCACGAGCTGATGGCGCGGGTGAAGTCGCTGCTGCGCGTGAAGAGCTACCACGACACCATCGTAGCCCAGCGCGCCGAACTGGGGCAGCTCAACGCCGGGCTGGAAGCGCGCGTGGCCGAGCAGGTCGGCCAGATCGACCGCCTGGCGCGCCTGAAGCGCTTTCTCACGCCCAAGGTCGCCGACCTGATCCTCTCGGGCGAGATCGACGACCCGCTCAAGACCCGGCGCCGCGAGGTCACCGTGCTGTTCGTCGACCTGCGCGGCTTTACCGCCTTCACCGAAACGGCCGAGCCGGAGGAGGTGATGGGCGTGTTGCGCGAGTACCACGCCGCCTTGGGCGAGATCATCAATGCCCACGACGGTACGGTGGAGCATTTCGCAGGCGACGCCGTGATGGTGATCTTCAACGACCCCTTGCCGGTGGAACAGCACGAACTCAAGGCGGTGCATATGGGGCTGGCGGTGCGTGCGTCCGTGGGCAACTTGAGCCAGGGCTGGCGCAAACGCGGCCACGAACTCGGCTTCGGCATCGGCATCGCCCAGGGTTACGCCACCATCGGCGCCATCGGCTTTGAAGGGCGACGCGACTACGGCACCATCGGCACGGTGTGCAATACCTCGGCGCGCCTGTGCAGCAAGGCGAAAGATGCCGAAGTACTGATCTCGCAACGCGTCGCCACCCGCGTTGAAGACCATGTCGTGCTCGAGCCCGCGGGTGAACTCCTGCTCAAGGGCCTGAGCCGGCCGATCGCGGCATACAACGTGATCGACGCAAAACCGGCGGCGGCCTGAGCCACCCGCGCGGCTTGCGGCGCAGCGCCTTGAGGCCCTACGGCGCTTCGACCTGCTTCATGCGCGCCAGGATCACCGGCACCCGCCGCGCCAGATAGGTGGAGTTGCGGTTGCGATCGTAAAAGCGCGGGTTCGGCAGCATCGCCGCCAGGCGCGCCGCCTGTTCGCGCGACAACTGGGCTGCGGATACGCCAAAGTAATGCCGCGCGGCGGCTTCAGCGCCGAATACGCCGTTGCCCCACTCGACCACGTTCAAGTAGATCTCGAGAATGCGGTCTTTGTCCATGCGCGATTCGAGCATCCAGGTGATGACCGCCTCCTGTGCCTTGCGCACATAACTGCGCTCGCCGGACAAGAAAAGGTTTTTCGCCAGTTGCTGGGTAATGGTCGAGCCGCCGGCCACCACCTTGCCTTTTTTCTGGTTTTTCTCGAACGCCTTTTCGATTCCCTTCCAGTCGAAGCCCTCGTGGTCGACGAAGGCGGTGTCTTCGGCCGCGATCACCGCCAGTTTCAGACTCTGCGCGATGCGCCCATAAGGCACCCACACTTGCTTGAGGTTCGCGCCAGGCTCCGTTTCGCGCAAGCCTTCCAGGCGCCGGTCCATGAAGTTGGTCGAGCTTGGATTGTGCTCGACCCACCACCAGACCCGCAGGTAAATCGATGCCTGGTACGCAAACAGCACCAGCAGCACCAGCCCCGCGGCCCACAGCATGAGCTTGGCGCCCACCTGCAGGAGGTGACGCATCTCAGGTGGCCGGTGCGAGCGGCAACAGATGGGCAGCCGCGAATTCCGCGGCCGGCAGCGGCCGGCCGCGCAGATAGCCCTGCATTTCGTCGCAACCTTGGGCCTTCAAAAACTCCAGCTGCGCATTGGTTTCGACCCCTTCGGCCAGCACCGCAAGCTTGAGTGCGCGCCCCAGGCTGATGATCGCGGTGACAATCGCGGCATTGTCGTCACCGGCACCGAGGTCGGCGATAAACGAACGATCAATCTTGAGCTTGTCTATCGGGTAGCGCTTGAGGTACGAAAGGGAAGAGTAACCGGTGCCGAAGTCATCAACCGCCAGCTTCACGCCGAGGCTCTTCAGGGCCTGCAGCTTGTCGGCCACCGCGCTGTCGTCCATCAGGCAGCTTTCGGTCAGTTCGAGTTCGAGATCGACGGCGGCCAGACCGGTTTCGTTCAGTATCTGCGCCACTTCGCCTACCAGCGCGTCGCGGCGGAACTGCAGGGCTGCCACGTTGACGCCCATGCAGGCCGGCGCGTGGCCCGCCAGTTGCCACTCACGCTGCTGGTGACAGGCCTCCTTGAGTACCCAGCGGCCGATCGGAATGATGATGCCGCGCGCCTCGGCGAAGGGAATGAACTCGGCCGGTTCGAGCAGGCCGCGTTGCGGGTGACGCCAACGCACCAGCGCCTCGATGCCGGTCAGGCTGCCGTCGCGCAAGGAGAATTGCGGCTGATAGTGCAATTCGAACTCGCCGCGCAGGCTGGCCTCGCGCAATGTCGCCTCCTTGGCCAGGGTCTCGTTGGCACCCTTGGCCAGGCTGGGGCCGTAAAACTGAAAATTGCTGCGCCCGCTTTCCTTGGCGCGATACATCGCCGCATCGGCGTTGTGAATCAGTTCGTCGACCGCGTTGCCGTCACGCGGGAACAGGCTGATGCCGATCGAGGGGGTGACGTAGACCTGCCGGCCTTCGAGCAGCATCGGCGCGGCGATCGCGGTCAGGAGCTTGGTCGCGACCCGGGTGGCATCACCCGGCGCGCCCAGATCGGCCAGCGCCACCAGAAACTCGTCACCGCCCAGGCGCGCCACGATATCGGCATCGCGCAACGCGGCTTTGAGACGGGTGGCGACCTCTTTCAACAGCAGATCGCCGACATGATGGCCGAGCGAATCGTTGACGGTCTTGAAATTATCGAGATCGACATACAGGATCGCCGCGGTCACGTCGTGGCGCCGCGCCATTGCCAGCATGCCTTCGAGACGCTCGGTGAGGAACGATCGATTGGGCAGGCCGGTCAACACATCGTGGCGCGCCAGGTACTGAATGTGTGCCTGGGCGCGCTTGCGTTCGGTGATGTCGCGCAACACCCCCAAACGGAAGGTTTCCGTGCCGCGATGCACGGTCTTGCCGATCATCTCGACCGGCACCCGACGCCCGTCCTTGTGCATGACGTCGCACTCGTAGAGGAATTCCGCGCCGGCGGCGATGTAGTCGATGATCTTCTGGCGCTCGTCTTCGGGCACGAACTCCAGCGTATTGTGGCCGATCATTTCGTCGCGCGCGTAGCCGGTGATGGCGAGCAGCGCATCGTTGACGTCGCTCAGAATACCGTTGTGGTGAAAGAATATGCCTTCGCTGGTCGCCGACACGAATTTGCGCATACGCTCTTCGCTGTCGCGCATCGCCTGTTCGGCCACGTGGTGGCGCGTGATGTCGGTGATCAACACGAAGGCGCCGCGCTGCACGCCACCGGCATCAAAGTGCGGAATCAGGTTGACCTCGATCTGCCGCAATTCACCCGACGGCAGGGTCAGCGGCCGGGCGTAAAACACCTTCTCGCCGGCCTGTACACGTTCGACGTGCGGCAGGATCGCGGCCCAGGCCGCCTCGCCAATGGCTTCGCGCACGGTCCTGCCGACGATCGACGTCACGCTCCATCCATTCGATTCCGCATATTGGCGGTTGGCGAACCGGCAACGCAGCGACAGAAGCTCGTAATAGGCGATCGCCGCCGGCACGCTGTCGGCCAGGGTGCGCAGCAAATCTTCCGGCGCGGACCCTGCGCCCGAGGGCAACGAAGCACTACCCGCTGCGGCGCTCATGTGCAACTTCGGTCAATGCCCGCCGGGCGGCGCGGATTAGGGAAACACTGAAAAAGTCCATGGGAAACAAGTGCCACTTTCGCATCGCATTGATCCAATCGAGGACCGCGGTTCGCGAGCCCGCGGTCCAGCGGCTTATTCAATGCGTTCCTAGTTCGAGCCTTCGACACTGAGGGCGTCCTCGCGCGCGAAAGTCCAGGTCATGATCAGATCGAGTACCCCGTACTTCGCCTGCATGGCCGGCGAAAACCTCCCATAGGGCCCGGCCCCGCGCACGATGCGTGCGGCCGCTTCGTCGACCTCGCGGTTGCCGGAGCTGCGATCGACCTCGATTTTCTCGATGCGCCCATCGGCGAACAAGGATACGGTCATCACCAGCCGGTGGCGCCGGCCCTTGGCCGCCTCGGGATAATTGTGGTTGCCGTGGCGCTCGACCTTGTCGGCCCATTGCTTGAAGTACATCGCGTATTCGACCTCGCGCGTTGACGGTGTGACGCGGCCGCGCCTGGGACGGGTGTTCTCGTCTTCGATGCGCTTGTTGATCTCGGCTTCACGCCTCAAAATCGCCGACGAACTGGCATACAGGTCGGCGCCGGTGACTTGCGGTGCCGCCGGGTTCGGGTCCGGCTGCGACTCCGGCCTGGCGTCGCTGGCCGCGATCACGGCATTGGTGCTGCGCAGTGAGGTCATCAGCTTTTTCTGCTCCTGCTCAAGCTGTTGCACCCGCGCCGCGGCATCGCGCAGCTCGGCGCCGTCCTGCACCTGTTGGGTTTTCGGCAGGAAAGACTTGGCACGTCCCTTCGCAGCTTCGCCGCCGCCATCCAGATTGGCCTGCGCCAGGGCCTCCGCCACCACCGGTTTCCGTGTGTGCTTGGCATTGACCAGGATCACATCGAGCTTGGCTTCCACCGGGCGCAAGCGGAACGCCTCCGGCGGTGCGAACTTCATCGCCAGCACGCCGGCATGAGCGACCGAGGAGAGCAGTAGAGCTGCGACCAGAATTCGCTGTGAAGCGTCCAGCTTGCGCCACCAGAGTGGCGCGGGAAAGGTCTGGAAAAAAGCGTCAGCGATGCTCACGAATTCAGTCGGCGAGCTGGAGAAAGGCCCGGTGAATCTCGAATACATGAGTTTAATCGGGATTGCCGTCCAAGGGGTCAAGTTCGGGCGCAATTGCGGCCTCGGGGGCTGCGATTGCGCCGGCGAACGCCAGGTCGGCGCCAAGTTGCCACAGGTCCACCGCGCGCACCCGCACGCTGACCCTGGCGCCGGCGGCAAGTGGCGGCAAGCCGGCGACCGCGGCGACCAGGGGAATGCCGTCGAGCCGGACACTGCCGTCGCGCAGCACTACGCCGGCGAGGGTGGTATCGGCACCGACCAGGCCTTGCTGCTCCAGCCAGCGCAGGCACCAGTAACGCTCAAGTGTCGCCTGAAACTCCGCATAGGCGGTATAAGCGGTATCGAAAGCCGCGATCGCACCCAACAACATTTCAGACTTGGCGGCAAACGGCGGCTTGGCGCCCGACAGCACTGCCAATAGCTGCCACTGATTGACCAGGTCGACATAGCGCCTGAGCGGCGAGCTCGACCAGGCATAGTGCGATACACCCAGCCCAATATGTTGCGCCGGCACCGAAGTCATGCGCACCTTGCCGGCCGGGCCAACACCGGTCTTGACCCGGTAAATGCCGGCGGCGCCGCGCTCGGCCAGAAGCCTGCCCCAGGTATGGTTGGCGAAAATCATCAGCTCGGACACAATCTTGTCCAGCGGTGCGCCGCGTCGGCGCTCGCTGATCGACACCTGCGCGGCTTCAATCGACGCGCCCTCCGCGGGCCCGCGGATCGAAAAGTTGTAATCGCGAAAATTCTGGTTATTCGAAGGCTTGCCGCGCTGTGCCTCGAGATGCAGGGCGAGGCGCCACAGGGTGGCCAATTCGGTCGCGAATGGATAAGCCGCGCCGGCACCCGTGAGCGACTCCGCGGTGACCAGCGCGTCAAGCTCGTCATGCCGCAGGTTGGCACCAATGGCGATGCGTTCAATGCGCGACTCGCAGGAAGCAATTGCCATATCGGCCGGCTCGACTTCCAGGTACAGGGAGACGCAGGGCGCACAGCGCCCGGCCGCCAGGGTGAAGGCTTCGACCAAGCCGTCGGGCAGCATGGTGATCTTGCCGCCCGGCATGTAGACCGTTGACAGACGCCCGCGCGCCAAGACATCGAGCTCGGATTCCGGCTGCAGTCCCAAGGCCGGTGCGGCGATATGGATGCCAATTCGAATCCGCCCGCCGCCGCCGGGCGCCACCGAAAAGGCGTCGTCGATCTCGGTGGTGCTGCTGTCGTCGATCGAAAACGCGGTTGCCGGCGCCAGTGGCAGCTCTGCTACCGGCAAGGGCGCCGGATGCGCCCCGAAACCGGCGCCGCGCGGGAAGTGCTCGAACATGAAGCGGCCGTGGAAGAACTCGTACGCGCCGGCCAACGCTCCAGCGCGATGCAAGAGCCGTGGCGCGGCCAGGCCGGTCGCGGCACACGCCGCTTCCAGCGCCTTGTAGGCAATGGTCTGCTTGTCCGGCTTGAACAGCAGTTGCGGCACACTGGCACGCAAGGCTTCGGGCACCTGGAAGCGCGTCAATTCATCGGCATACTGCTCCTGCAGCAGGGCTTCGCGCTGCTTGCGTTCGACCGAGGCCAGGGCAGCCTTGAGCGCGTCTTCAGGCGCGGCCCTGTAGCGACCACGGCCTTTTTTGTAGAAATACATCGGCGCGCCGTGCAGGCGCAGCAGCAAGGCCGCCGATTCCACCGCGGTGGGCGCGCGGCCGAAGTAGTCTTGGGCCAGATCGGCGCAGCCAAATTCTTCGTCGGGCGCTACTTCCCACAAAAAATCCAGATCAACACCGCCAGCCTCTTTCTCGGCCTCGGCCATGAATACGGATAGCGGCGGCCGCTCGAAACGCAGCATCACAGCGGTCGATTTGATCTTCGAGCGTTTGCCATGTGCCGCCTCGACCTGGCACGAAGCCTCGGATTCGGACAGCAGGCTGGCCACCTTGAAGCCGCCGTCTTCCTCGTAAAACACGTTCACTTCTGGCTCGAATCTTTGGCTAAGGGCGGGAGCGGCACAGGGCTGCCACGCGAGGTGGTCGACGCGGTCACCGACGGACGGTTTTGGCACCACTTTCCGGGGTTGAAAATGCGTCATCAAGGCGCAAATGGGCCGGGGTACAATTCGCGCCCGAATTATAGCGGTGCGCAGCGAGGCTTCCCGCGGCGCACGACCCGCTCTTGGCTCAGCCAACAGGATTGCCGTCCGGTTCACGGGCCGGCACGACCGATATTTCATCTTCAGGAGAAAATTTCATGGCAATGGATGTGATCGACTACAAGATTTTCGGTGCTGAAATGCAGTTCGTCGAAATCGAGCTTGACCCCGAGGAAGCGGCCATCGGTGAGGCTGGTTCGATGATGTACATGGAAGACGGCATCGAAATGGACGCGATTTTCGGCGACGGTTCGGGCCAGCAGTCGGGCTTCATGGGCAAGCTGATGGGCGCCGGCAAACGCCTGCTCACCGGCGAATCCCTGTTCACCACCGTCTACAGCAACAAGGCGGCGGACAAGAAGAAAGTAGCGTTCGCCTCGCCCTATCCCGGCAAGCTGTTGCCGATGGACCTGTCGAAACTGGGGGGTTCGCTGATCTGTCAGAAAGACGCCTTCCTGTGCGCCGCCAAGGGCGTATCGCTGTCGATCGCTTTCCAGAAAAAACTCGGTGCCGGCTTTTTCGGTGGCGAAGGCTTCATCATGCAAAAGTTGGAGGGTGACGGACTGGCCTTCATTCATGCCGGTGGCACCATGATGAAACGCGATCTGGCACCCGGCGAGTTGTTGCGTGTCGATACCGGCTGCCTGGTGGCGATGCAGCCAACCGTCGACTACGACATCCAGTACGTGGGCAAGATCAAGACCGCACTGTTTGGCGGCGAAGGCCTGTTCCTGGCCAGCCTGCGTGGCCCCGGCACGGTGATCATCCAGTCGCTGCCGTTCAATCGCCTGGCCTCGCGGATTTTCGCGGCGGCACCCAAGGGCGGCGGCGCCGGAGCGGCGGCCGGTCTCCTGGGTGGTGGCGGCGGGCGCGAGGAAGGCGGCATCCTCGGCGGCATCTTTGGGGGGGATGACGATTGATGGTTTTCGACAAAAGTACAAACCTACTTTTGTCGATTTCAAGTTTGTCTGAAATCACCGGCGAAGCCGGCTGATTTCAGACCTGGAATGCATGAAAAAACCGGGCGCGAGGGGGTTGCTTGAGTGAATTGAGTCGTCTGCGCGGGCAGGCATTTGGGCCGGGGTTTCAGAGCTCGGGGGCGCAGGTCGAGTTCGAGGTGTCGGGGTTCGGGCTGCGCCTTGTGACCTCCGAGGAATATGACGGCACGCCGCCCTGGGCCGAGGTTACTGTGCGCAAGGGCGGTTTCAACGACTCGCAACTGATGCTCGAGTGGGCCGGGCGCAGCGGCCAGTATGTTCTGGCGGTGGCCGATGCGACGGCAGTGGCCGCGATCAAGGCGCAGCTGGCGCAATCGGCGCCGGCCAAGGCGGGCTTGAAGGGCACTGGCCAGATGGGGCGCGACGCCGGCACCCGCAAATGGTCGCATCTGATGCTGTGGCTGACGGTGGTTCCAGTGCTCGTGCCATTGCTACTGCTTGGTGCTCTGTTGTGGGAGCACGAACGGATCGCCGCCTGGGCCATATCCCATGTGCCGGTGGCACAGGAACGCAAGCTGGGCGAGGTGGTGTTCGCGCAAACAAAAGCCAAGCTCAAACTGGTCGAAGGGCCGCCGGCTGCGATGGTGCGCGAAATCGGCGCACGCCTGACCAGGGGCTCGGCCCACCAGTACGAGTTTCATGTGGCTGAGGACGCTGCGGTCAACGCCTTTGCCATGCCGGGCGGATTTGTGGTCGTGCATAGCGGATTGCTCGCACTGGCTTCGACCGCCGAAGAAGTCGCCGGTGTGCTGGCGCACGAAGTGCAGCATGTCGAGCAGCGCCACAGCCTGAAAGCCATGGCCAAGAGCGCCGGCCTGATGGTGACCGTCAGCATGGTGTTCGGCGACCTGGGCGGCCTGGTTTCGCTGGGCCAGGACCTGATCGGGCTCAAGTTCTCGCGCCAGCATGAGAGCGAGGCCGACGCCGAAGGATTGAAGGCGCTGGTGGCAGTCGGCATCGCGCCGGCCGGCATGCGCGACTTTTTCCGCAAGATGGGCGAGAAGGAAAACCTGAATCTCGGATGGCTGTCCTCGCACCCGGCCAGCGAGGATCGTTTCGCTGCACTTGACAAGGCATTGCAGGCGCTGCCCGCCAAGGCCTTGCAAGCCGCACCCCTCGCCTACGACTACGCCGCGATCAAGGCGGCGCTGCCGATCACGCAGAAGCCGCCGGCGCCGGAGAAAAAATGAACGAACCGTTAACGCAGAGCGGGCCGCTACGCGCCTTCCGCGACCCGGCCTACCGCCCGCTGGCCGCCAACCTGGCTGAGGTACGCGCCAACATCGACCGACTCGATGAGGCCATCATCGCGCTCATCGCCGAGCGCGCGATGTATGTCAAGGACGCTGCGCGCTTCAAGCGCGATGCGCACCAGGTGGCCGCGCCGGCGCGTCAGGCCCAAGTATTTGAGCGGGTGCGCAAGCTTGCGGAAAAACACGCTCGCGGCTTCGAACATCTGGCCGATGTGGTCGAAACCACGTACCGCGCGATGGTGGGCGCATTCATCGCCGCCGAGCAAGGCTATTTCAACCACATGATCCCTGCGAAAGACACCAAATGAAAACCATGACTCGACTCGCCATGCAATTGCTGGTACCGGCCCTCATGCTTGGCGCCGCCGCCAGCGCCCTGGCACAGGACTATCCGACGCGCCCGCTGCGCCTGATCGTGCCTTTCGGCGCCGGCTCCACGCCGGACGTGTTCGCGCGCATCGTGGCTGAAAAGGCCAGCCAGGGCCTGAAGCAGGCGATCGTGATCGAAAACCGCGTCGGTGCCGGTGGCAACCTGGGCACCGACGTGATCGCCAAGGCCGCCCCCGACGGCTACACCTTCGGCGTTTCGATCACCGGGCCGCTGGTCAACAACTCGGTGCTGTTCAAGTCATTGCCCTATGACCCATTCAAGGACCTGGCGCCGATCACTTTCGGCGTGCACCAGCCCAACGTGATCGCGGTGGCGCCTTCGCTGAACGTGAACAACATGCAGGAGCTGTTCGCGCTGCTCAAGAAGAATCCGGGCAAGTACAACTACGCGTCGATCGGCGCCGGCAGCCTGTCGCACCTGTCGATGGAACTGATCAAGGCCAAGACCGGTACCTTCATCGTGCACATTCCCTATGCCTCTTCACCGGCGGCGGTGACCAGCGTGATCGCCGGCGACACCCACATCGCCTCGCTGGCGCCGCTGGCGGTGATGCCGCAGGTGCAGGGCGGGCGCCTGAAAGCGCTGGCGATTTCAACCCCGCAGCGCTCCCAGCTGCTGCCGAAC
>JAYTDE010000028.1:0-6983 GCA_043736195.1 Burkholderiales bacterium
GACGCCGCGTTTCCGGCTCGCCGCGCTCAGGCGGGCTTACCTTGCCGGCGAAGTCGTGGTGAGTCCGCATCCTCGCGCCCATGCGCTGTATGCCGACAAGCGAAACCTTACGCTGCTGTGCGACGAGGCACTCTTGCGCGAGACCGGAATTGCCGACGAGGCGCTTGCCACACTGCTCGCCGCAGTCCCGCGCACCACGTTCATGACCGACGCCAACCGCGACGCATTGTGGACGAATCGGCGCGCACTCTGGCGCGTGTGTGCCCGCACTGCGTGCCCGGATGCAGCAAGACACTTTGCATGCGCTTTGGAGCGGAAAGCTTGTGTTCGATGCGCGCCAGCTGGCCTGTGGTGAGCGGCGCAGGGATGGTAGCAAGCATGAAAAAGATTCTTGAATCAAGGGTCGAGTACGGAGTTTTAGCTTCGGCTATCCCTTCCCACAAGCGGAGAACGCAATGAACAAACCAGTCCACAAGGAGTCGGGCCACGCCGACCACCATGCCAGCCGGCACGCCATCGACGATCACACATCCTCCGCATCCCACCCGGAACCGCGCGCTGCCGGTCTGGCGGCGGCAATGCTGAAGGATCCGGTGTGCGGGATGACCGTGACGGTCCAATCGCCGCATGTGTTGCATCACGCAGGCAGGCCGGTTTACTTCTGTAGCGCAGGCTGCCAGGCCAAGTTCGCGGCCGACCCGGTCAGGTATGCGGTGGCCGCGACCGGCTCCGCCGTCGAGGCAATTTCACCGATACCGTCAATCGCCGAACCGATGGTTGCCGACGCCGTCTACACCTGCCCGATGCACCCAGAGGTGCGCCAGGACCATCCGGGCGCCTGCCCCAAATGCGGCATGGCGCTGGAACCCGAAATGCCGGCGCTGGATGACGGCGAGAACCCCGAACTGCTGGACTTCCAGCGGCGCTTCGTCTGGACCCTGCCGCTAACCGTTGGCGTCACCGTGCAGGCGATGGCAGGCCACCGCCTGCAGTGGTTCGAGATAGCCACGCAAAGCTGGGTCGAGCTCGTACTCAGCCTGCCAATCGTCCTGTGGGCTGGCTGGCCGTTCTTCGAGCGCGGGGTGCAATCGGTGATTCAGCGCAGCCCGAACATGTGGACCCTGATCGGGCTGGGTACGTCGGCTGCCTTCATCTACAGCGTCGTCGCCACCGTGGCGCCAGGCGTGTTTCCAGCGTCGTTCGCGGCCATGGGCCGGGTGGAGGTCTATTTCGAAGCGGCCGCGGTGATCATCTCATTGACCCTGCTGGGGCAGGTACTTGAACTCAAGGCGCGTTCGCAAACCTCGGCGGCGATCAAGTCGCTGCTGGGTCTTGCGCCCAAGACCGCGCGCCGGATCAACGCCGGTGGCGTCGAGGAAGACGTTGCCTTGACCCATGTGCATGTGGGCGACATGCTGCGCGTGCGACCCGGCGAGAAGGTACCGGTCGACGGGGTGGTGATCGAAGGCGGCAGCGCGGTGGACGAATCGATGCTGACCGGCGAACCGATGCCGGTGACCAAGCGGGTAGGTGACAAACTGATCGGCGCGACCCTGAATACCAGCGGCGCCCTGGTGATGCGCTCGGAGAAGGTGGGCTCGCAGACAGTGCTGGCCGGCATCGTGCAGATGGTGATGCAGGCGCAAAGGTCGAAGGCGCCGATGCAGCGCATGGCCGACCTGGTGGCCGGCTACTTCGTGCTCGCGGTGGTCGGCGTGGCGGTGCTCACCTTTTTCGGCTGGGGGTTGTTCGGGCCCGCGCCCAGCTGGGTCTACGGCCTGATCAATGCGGTCGCCGTGCTGATCATCGCCTGCCCCTGCGCGCTCGGCCTGGCCACGCCAATGTCGATCATGGTCGCCACCGGCCGCGCCGCGACCCGCGGTGTGCTGTTTCGCGACGCCGCGGCGATTGAAAACTTGCGCAAGGTCGATACCTTGATCGTCGACAAGACCGGCACCTTGACCGAGGGCAAGCCGCGCTTTGAGCGCGCAGTCGCGCTATCCGGCTACACCGAAGAGCAGGTACTGCGGCTGGCCGCGAGCCTCGATCAGGGCAGTGAGCACCCGTTGGCGGCGGCCATCGTCAAAGAGGCGCGCGAGCGTGGGTTGGCGCTCGAGAAGGCCGACGATTTCGAGTCCGGTACCGGCATCGGCGTGCGTGGCCGCGTCGCAGGCAGGCAGCTGGCGCTGGGCAATACCGCCCTGATGACGCAGCAGGGCGTGGCGGTCGATAGCCTGACGGCGCAGGCGGAGGTGCTGCGTTCCGAGGGTGCCAGCGTGATGTATCTGGCGCTCGATGGCAAGCTTGCCGGCTTGCTCGCGGTGTCCGACCCGGTCAAGGCCAGCACTGCGGAGGCGCTGGCCGCCCTGAAGGCCACCGGCATGCGGGTCATCATGGCCACCGGCGACGGCCTGACGACGGCCAAGTCGGTCGCCGCCAAGCTGGGCATTGATGAAGTGCATGGCGAAGTCAAACCCGCCGACAAGCTGGCGCTGGTGGAAAAGCTTAAGCGCGAGGGCCGCATTGTGGCGATGGCTGGCGACGGCATCAACGATGCGCCGGCGCTGGCCCGCGCCGATGTCGGTGTGGCGATGGGCACCGGCACCGACGTGGCGATGAACAGCGCCCAGGTGACCTTGGTCAAGGGCGACTTGCGTGGCATCGCGCTGGCCCGCACCATCTCGCAGACCACCGTCGCCAACATGAAACAGAACCTCGGCTTTGCCTTCGTCTACAACGCGCTGGGCATCCCGCTGGCGGCGGGCGTTCTGTATCCGTTCACCGGCTGGCTGCTGTCGCCGATGATCGCGGCACTGGCCATGAGCCTGAGCTCGGTGTCGGTGATTGCCAATGCTTTGCGTCTCAGAGGTTTCGGCCAGGACACCGCCGTCAGCCGCGAACCCCGAAACCCGCCTGCCTCCGAATGAAGCCCATGTGCGCCGGCGCACGGAAAGGGAAGAAGCTGGCGCTTACGCTGCAAGGGTGGCAAACCGTTGCCGCCTTCGACAGCAAATTGAACCAATTCAACCCTGAGGGAAAGACCGCCATGAAAACGTCAGCATTGAGCGCCGCGATCCTTGTCTGCATCCTGTCGACAGCGGGCGTATCGGCGCAGGAAAAGCCTGCGATGACCAGGCACGCGATGGGCATGAACATGGATAAGCACATGCCCCAGTTGCAGGAGAACATGAAAATAATGCAGAAACAGATGGAAAAAGTCTCGGCCACAAGCGATCCGAAGGACCGCCAGAAATTGATGCACGAGCACATGCATGCGATGCAGGAAAACATGAAGGCAATGCGCGGCATGGGAGGGCCGATGATGATGGGCGATAGCCATGCTGGCGACATGACCAAGGCGGGCAAAAAAGGCGGCATGAACAATGGCGACATGATGAAGCACCACGCGATGATGGAAAAGCGCATGGACATGATGCAGATGATGATGGAGCAGATGATTGCGCATGACCAGATGATGGGATCGATGCCCGCCAAATAGCTGGGAACCATGTTTTCGCCGTTTCAACGGCGCCAGCCTGCCGCGCGCATCGGTTCGCGCGCCGGCATTTTGTGCGGGTAGGCGGCTGCTTGTCACGCAGGCTGTGTGCGTTGGGGTACAGTCGGACGGCGCAGTGCGCTTACGAGGGGTCTGGCCAGGCTTGATGATCCCACTCTCGCTGTGCCCAAACGATGTTGTAGCAAAACATCTGGACGCACTGGGCCGAAGCCTTGATGAACCCCATTTAGCGGTCGAAAAAGCGATGTACCAAACAGACTTCCACCTGCATTGACGCGCTAGCCATCGAAAATGGACATCATCGCGCACACCTTGTGGGCCGGTGTCGGCATCGCGCTGGCGCGGCGCCGCTGGCCAATTGGCAAGCGCGCCGCAGTTGCGATTGTGACGCTGGCTGCGTTGCCCGATGTGCTTCAGTTGCTGCCGATCATCGCTTGGTGGGCTTTCGGCGATGGCTCGGTAGCCGCGCTGCGCGCTTACGCCATGGCGTTGCCAGGCCGCGAGCCGGTGCTGCCGGTTCTCGTCGCCCAATGGTCGCATCACCTGCACTGCATCATGCACAGCGCGCTGGTGGCGGGCGCGGTCACGCTGCTGCTGTGGGCGCTACGGCGTTCACTATGGATTGCGCTCCTCGGCTGGTGGTCGCATATCGTGATTGATGTTTTCACGCATTCGAAAAGTTTCTATCCCTCGCCGGTTCTCTATCCCGTCACGCAACAAGGATTCGACGGGATCGCCTGGAACACGCCCTGGTTCGCGGTGCTGAACTATTGCGCGTTGACCGCGAGTGTGCTTTGGCTGATATTCGGGCAGAGGCGCAAATCCGCGAAGTAATGGCAGGCACCTTCGTAGGAGAATTCGCAGATACCTTCGCAGGCAAACTCAGTGTCACGAGAAAGCGCGTGACGCGCGATTGCGCCAGATCAAGACTTGCAGCACCAAACGAAATAGCATGGGGCTTGGCGCCGCCATTTTTTGATTGTTTCTTCCGCGGACAGGCCTTTTGGTAATGCATATTTCGCAATCAACGTTCCTGCACCATCCTCAATGACTCACGCCAGCCCGCACCTCAGCCCGGACAACAGCGTTCCCGACATGACTTCGCCGCTGTTGCGAGCGCTAAACGTCAGCCGGCATGACCCGGTCAAGGGGACGCTTTTGCTGCATCCGTTTTCACTGGACGTACATGCCGGCGACAGCATCGTTCTGACCGGCGCGACCGGTTCCGGCAAGAGTCTGCTTCTGCGTAGCCTGGTCATGTTCGATCCGGTGGACGATGGCGAGATTTTTCTAAAGGGTGAAAAAATCACTGGCAGAAACATGCCGCTCCATCGGTCGACGGTGGCTTACGTGCGCCAGCGTCCGGCAATGGTCGACGGCACTGTCGACGAGAACCTGCGCTTGCCGTACACGCTGGCCAAACATGCGCTGCGGCGATTCGAGCAGGACAAGGCGCTTGGCCTGTTGGCAGCCTTGGGCCTGCCGGTCGCATTTCTCGCCAAATTGGCGCGCGATCTTTCCGGTGGGGAAGCGCAACTGGTCGCGCTGATTCGCGTCCTGTTGCTCGACCCGGTGATCCTGTTGCTGGATGAACCCACTGCCGCGCTGGATGCCGGCACCACGGCGGCGGTGGAGTCAATGCTACGCACCTGGGCCGAGACCGGCAGCGGGCAGAAGGCGATGCTGCTGGTGACACACTCGCCGGAGCAGGCGCAGCGCCTCGGGCGGCGCCATCTGCATATCAGCGAAGGTCGACTCCAGCCCGAAGTTGGACCGCCATCCCTGGCGCCCAGTGCCGCGCGGCCGATCTCGGAGAAGGCATGACTGACCACTCGCACTTGGGGTATCTGGACATCGCCATCGCGGCGGCGCTCATCCTGGTCAACGTCGGCCTGTCGCTCGCGCTGCGCCTGGACCTGGCAGGCAAATGGCTGCTTGCAGGACTGCGTACTGTCGTGCAGTTGTTGTTGATCGGTGTCATCCTCGAATGGGTGTTCGCCATCAACCGCTGGTATGTGGTCGTGCTGCTCATGACGGTGATGACGCTGATCGCCGGTCACGTTTCAAGCAGTCGCAGTGCGCTCAAGTATCCCGGCATGCGCTTCGATGGCCTGATCTCGGTGTGGGTCAGCGCCTGGTTGATGACGGCATTCGGCATCTTCGTAGTCATGCGCATGGACCCCTGGTACGACCCGACATTCGCGATACCGCTGCTGGGCATCATCCTCGGCAACGTGTTGACTGGTGTTGCCCTCGGGATGGAGCGTGTGACCGAGGAACTGCAGACGCGCCGCGACCAGATCGAGATGCTGCTGGGCCTTGGGGCGACGCGCTGGGAGGCTTTTCGCCTGGCAGCGCGCCCAGCGGTCGTCGCCGCCATGATTCCAGTGGTCAACGCCCTCGCGGTGGTCGGCATCGTCAGCCTTCCCGGCGTGATGACCGGGCAAGTGCTGGCAGGCGTATCGCCGCAACAGGCGATACGCTACCAGATCGTCATCATGTTCCTGATCTCGGCCGCCTCCGCGCTGGGCACTGTTCTGGCCGTCCTGCTGACCTACCGCCGCCTGTTCGATCGCGAGCACCGCTTTCGTTACTGGAAACTTGAAACGCGCAAGAAGGCGTAGACGATGCTGCGCGCGCCGGTAATGCGCCCGATATTGCCGTTCATGTGCGGGCGACCCGGGGGCCAATGCGGCGCAAGTGGGAAGTTCTCGGTGAGGACGAACGCCTGCGCATGTTGGATTGCGGGTAAGCAATGAGCTACGACACGATCGCGTTTTCTTTTGGACGCCTGGCCCACCTGCTTTGGATCCGCCGCACATTGTCCAAGCGTGACGACTGGACGCGAAATCAACTTCTCCGCCATCAGGCAACGGCACTCCAATGAGGTCAGTGTAGACAAATCGGGGTGCAATGACAAAGTCGTGACAGCCATCGGAGACCTCCAGCCAAGGGCTGGCGGCCAGCGCCGCACCCGTTATTTCGCCAGGCTGGCCGGAGCGCATCACCGCAATGGCGACGCGCGCGGGTTCGGCGCGCAGCCCATCGCACTGTCCGACAACTAACTCGCGCCGCCGTAACGCCGCGCCTTGGCGGCCGCGAAAAAACTGCGTTCGAATATGGTCTTCTGCTGCTGTCGCGCAAGTCTAAAATTGTGCTGACTTGATGAAGGATCTGCCATGACCTCAACCCTCCTGGATCGCACCCAAGACGCGAAGCCCGCGCGCGCGCGCCGCAAATCGGTGATGCGCGTTTCCCAAGGCGCCAGCGTGGTCTACACCACCGGCAATCGCAAGCGCCTCGTCGATTCCTTCAATCGCTGGCAGCGTACCAAGGCGTTTCACAAGACCAGCGAAGCCGGCGGGCCCTGTGCAGTCGATATGCTGCGCCAGTCAAGGGACGACGGGTTCTTTTGATGCGTGTCGTCGTCGACGCCAGTGTCGCAGTGGCGTGGTTCTTGCCCGAA
>JAYTDE010000029.1:0-5797 GCA_043736195.1 Burkholderiales bacterium
GGCGCCTGGCATACCGACCACAGCTACGACGAGATTCCCGCGCTGGGCTCGATCCTGCTGGCACGCGAGGTACCGCCCAAGGGTGGCGACACCATGTTCGCCAGCATGGGCCTGGCCTTCGACGCCTTGTCGGACGGCCTCAAGCGCACATTGGAGGGCATGCGCGCGGTGCATTCCAGTCGCCATGTGTTCGGCGCCGAAGCCGCTTACCGCAAGAACGCCGGCGAGCGTCTCGGCAACGCGGAAGCCGCCACCCAGGATGCGATCCATCCGGTGGTGATCCGCCATCCGCAGACTGGCCGCAAGCTGCTGTATGTCAATCCCGGCTTCACCACCCACTTCGAAGGCTGGACCGCGGCCGAGAGCGAACCGCTGCTCGGCTACCTGTACCAGCACGCGTCCAGGCCGGAATTCCATACGCGCTTTTCGTGGCAGGCGGGCTCGATCGCATTCTGGGACAACCGCGCGACCTGGCATCTGGCGATCAACGATTATCACGGCGAGCGGCGCCTGATGCACCGCATCACACTTGAAGGCGTGCCGATTCATTGAACCCAGAGACCCTTGACAGAGACCCATGATGGCCGAAGCAAAAAGAGCACGACCCCAGCCGACCCCGGAGACCCGCCATTTCTGGGAGGGAGCGAAGAACGGCGAGCTGCGCCTGCAGCGTTGCGATTCCTGCCGCCACACCTATTTTCCGCCGCGACCGTTCTGTCCGGCGTGCGCCTCGCGCGAAGTCACGGTGTTCCGTGCCAGCGGCCGCGCGACTCTTTACAGCTATGTCATCAGCCATCGTCCGGCGCCGGGTTTCGTGCCGCCTTACTCAATCGCCGTAGTCGCTTTGGAGGAGGGGCCGCGCATGATGACCAACATTGTCGGTTGCGCGCAGACGCCTGAGGCGCTGCTGCTCGACATGCCGCTTGCGGTCAGGTTCGAGGCGATCGACGACGAGATCTCGCTGCCGCTGTTCGCACCCGCCGGAAGCGCGCCATGAAGCCCGGCGCAATTGCGATCGTCGGTGCGGCCGAGTCCACCGAACTCGGGGTGCTGCCGAACATCTCGGAAATCCAGCTGCATGCCGACGCCGCGCTCAACGCCATGCGCGACGCCGGCCTGAAACCGGCGGACATCGACGGCGTCGCCACCGCGGCCACCCAGCCGCAGGCGATCGCCCATTACCTTGGCATCACGCCGACCTGGGTCGACGGCACCTCGGTGGGCGGCTGCTCGTTCATGCTGCATGTGCGCCATGCCGCGGCGGCTATCGAGTCGGGCCTGTGCAAGACGGTACTCATCACCCACGGTGAAAGCGGTCGCTCCGGCATCGGTTTGACGCGGGCGCCGGTGCTGCCGGCCAGCCTCGCCGGTCAGTTCGAGCTGCCGTTCGGCACCTTCGGTCCGCCCACCATGTTCACCATTCCCGTGTTGCGCTACATGAAGACCTACGGGCTCACCGAGGAGCATCTGGCGCATGTGGCGGTGATCCAGCGCGAATGGGCGGCCAGGAATCCGCGTGCGATGGCGAAAGCCCCGATCACGGTGGCCGACGTTCTGAATTCGAAGATGATCGCCTGGCCGTTTCGCCTGTTGATGTGCTGCCTGGTCACCGATGGTGGCGGTGCGCTGATCCTGACGTCCGCCGAGCGCGCGCGCGACATGCCGCGGCGCCCGGTCTACTTGCTGGGCACCGGGGAAAGTGTGGAGACGCCGATGATCAGCCAGATGGCCGATTTCACTTCATCGCGCGCGTTCCGCGTTTCCGGAGCGAAAGCCTTTGCCGAAGCCGGCATCAGTCACGCCGAGGTGGATCATCTGATGATCTACGACGCCTTCGCCCACCTGCCGATCTACGGCCTGGAAGACCTGGGTTTCGTGGGCCGCGGCGAGGCCGGTGCCTTCATCGCCGAACGCAATACCGCACCGGGCGGGCGGCTGCCGATGAACACCAACGGCGGCGGTCTTTCCTACATGCATTCCGGCATGTATGGCATGTATGCGCTGCAGGAGAGCGTGCGGCAGGTGCGCGGGATCGCGCCCGCGCAGGTGCCGGACACGAAAGTATCGGTCTGCCACGGTGTTGGTGGAATGTTCGCGGCCAGCGGCACCATCATCATGGGCAACCAGCGGCCCTGAACAGAGATTGCGGGAATCGAAGCACCCGCGTGCGCACATCTGGCGGCGTGCAGCCTGGCGCCGCTCGCTTGTGCTTGAAAAGCAGCATGAATTCAACTGGAGACAAAAGCATGAATGCAGTTTTCAAGAGCATCACATGTGCAGCGCTGCTGCTCGCAGCGCTCGCCGGTCAGGCAATTGCGCAAGCCTTTCCGATGAAGCCGATCCGCGTGATCGTGCCCTACGCGCCCGGCGGCGCCACCGACATCATGGGGCGGGTGGTGGCGCAGCGCCTGGGTGAGATTCTCGGGCAGCAGGTGTTGGTCGACAACCGTCCGGGGGCCAACACCGGCATCGGTGCCGAGGCGGTCGCCAAGGCGCCGGCCGACGGCTACACGCTGATGTTCACCAACGACGCCACCTTCGTGCTCAACCCGGCGCTGTTTGCCACCCTGCCCTACAACATGGCGCGCGACTTCGTGCCGGTAGCCACCGTGGCCTACCTCAACTTGGCGCTGGTGGTGGCCGCCAACCTGCCGGTCAACAACTTCGCCGAACTGGTGGCCTGGACCAGGTCGAAGTCGGGCACCATCAGCTACGGCTCCTATGGCGTGGGCAGCCAGGCGCACCTGATGGGCGAGATGTACAAGAAGCTCTACGCGACCGACATGGTGCATGTGCCCTACAAGGGATCGGCACCGGCGGTGGCGGATGTGATCGGAGGCCAGGTGGTGTTCACCTTCCCGGCGATTCCCACCGTGCAGGGTTTCATCAAGTCGGGCCGGGTCAAGGTGCTGGCGATCTCCGGCGACAAGCGCTCGCCCTTGCTGCCTGAGGTACCGACCTTCATCGAGGTCGGCGCCAAAGACATGGATATCGGCGCCTGGTACGGCTTCTTCGCCCCGGCCGGCACGCCGCGCGAAGTGGTGGCACGGCTCAATGCGGCGGTGGCCACCATGCTCACCAATCAGGAGTTTGTCGACAAGCAACTGGCGCCACAGGGCATGCTGCCGATGAATCTTTCCACCGAGCAGGTGGCCTCGCTGATGAAAAGCGAAAGCGAACGCATGACGCGCATCGTCAGGCTGTCGGGCGCGAAGGTCGAGTAGTGCCGCTGCCGGCGAGGCTGGCGGCGATGCCGGCCAGACCGGCCACGGTGCCGACCGAGACGCCGATGCCGATACCCACGACGATGCCGAAAGCGGCTATGACGCCGGCAGCGCCGGCTATGATGCTGATGACCGCGATGATGGTCTTTTCGATGTTCATGATGGATCCCCTCAGATCCCGGCGCCTGGTGTTCCGATCGCCCTGGCCGGTCATGCGGCGATCACCACATGATGCGTTTATAGGCGCTGAGGGCCGCTGCCGGAAGGTGGAACAAGGTGATGCCGGTGCGTTTACGCACCTGGCACCGCGCAAGACATGTAATGTTGTGCGAAATGTCTCGCTTTTCGCGCAAGCCACAGGCCTTGCCTGCAGACTTGTTCAGCGCTTTCCCTGCAAGCCGGTCACGGATTTGGGAAAAAGCAATTGGGTGCGTGTATCGGCAGCCGCCATCGGTTCGGATTGGACTGCCTGCACGTACTCGCCACTGCGCAAGTACCAGGTGTTGCCGACCCGCCGCGGCTTGCACAGGGACACATAGCGCGGGCATCCGACGGCAAGTGGCGTTGAGCGGGAGTCGCGGGTCGATTGCATGCCCTGATTATTGACTCGCATTCCGCCGGCGATTGTCAAGAACGGTGAAAACGTCACCTTCTGTAAAGGTTTGGCTGATGCCAGGCCCTCAAGTTTCCGCTCGCGCAATCCGTATCGGAGGGGTAGGCGCATGTGCGCCAAAGAGGAGGTGCCATCTTGATTGAACAGGAAGCCGCACTCGCGGGTGGCGCATGCCGTATCGATGAGGCCGGCGGGTTGCGGTCTGCCTGCCACGCCGTCTTGCATGGCGTGGCGCTGCAACAGTCTGCTTTCAGAACAAACCTTGGTTGGGGTTGATCAGGTATTTCGAGCCGGTGGCGCGCTTGCCATAGGCCGCGATCTCCTCGAGCTTGAGCACATCGGTGAGCGAGATCACCTTGGTGTAGCGGCTGGCGAAGGTGGTCTTCAGTTCAGCGGCAACGCGCAGGCGCAGTTTCTGCGCCGCAGCGAAGCCGATCTTCTGCAGGAACGGTGTCAGCAGCCAGCCGCCCACGCCCCACGCCATGCCGAAGCCGCGGTTGAAGCTGGTGGGGCCGGTGTCGAGGCCGCCGTAGATGTAAACCTGCTTGTGCACCGATGAGCCGTAGCGGCTGTATTCCTTGGCGCTACGGTTGATCGCGGTTTCCATGCAGCCCAGAATCTGCCCGGCCAGCTTGCCGCCGCCGATGGCGTCGAAGGCGATGGTGGCGCCGGTGGCGACCAGCGCGTCGGTCAGGTCGTCGATGAACGTCGGGCTGCTTGAGTCGCATACGAAGGCGGCACCGGCGCCGCGCAGCAGGTCGGCCTGCGCGCTGTTGCGCACGATGTTTACCAGCTTGATGCCGTCGGCCAGGCAGATACGGTTCAACATCTGGCCCAGATTGGAGGCGGCGGCGGTGTGCACCAGGGCGCCATGTCCTTCGAGCCGCATGGTTTCGGTCATGCCCAGCGAGGTCAGCGGGTTGACGAAACACGAGGCGCCTTCGACTGCCGTGGTGCCCGCCGGCAATACCAGGCAGGCCTTGGCCTTCATCGCCCGGTACTGCGCATACATGGCGCCGCCCAGGATGGCCACGGTCTTGCCAAGCAGGGCTTGTGCTTCCTCTGAATCGCCGGCCGCGACCACCGTGCCCGCGCCTTCGTTGCCCACCGGCATCGATTCATCCAGCCGCCCGGCCATGGCTTTCACCAAGGCGGCGGGAATGTCGGCCGTCACCACCGGCTGCGCCGATGTGCCGCTGGCGCGTGCGCTGCCCATGTCGGCGGCGCCGAACAAGAGGCCCAGGTCCGAGGGATTGATCGGCGTGGCCTCGATACGCACCAGAACCTCGTCAGCTTTGGGCACGGGAATTGCCACACTGGCAAGGCTTAGTTCAAGTTGGCCGCTGGCCTTGACCAATGAGCGCAGTTGCAGTGCGGTTGGGGGGATGGTTGGTGCCATGGTGCGGGTCTCCTCTGGTTGTGGCACCAGTATATGAGCTTGCTGCCGGGGGCGCGGTTTGCCAGGCGATTGAAGTGGGCCCGCGTCATGCGGCCGAAGGCGGGCGGTGCCGACCGGGCAAGCAGGTAACATGGCTGGAACCGCCCGTTTGCGGCTATGCGACATGAAAGGATGGCAATGAGCGAGATCGAACAACGTATCGAGGCGATGGGCTTCGAACTACCCGCACCCTTCAAGTTTCCCAGCGCCAACCGCACCGGATGCGTGCTGGTCGGCTCGATTCTGTTTGTCTCCGGGCATGGCCGCGACTTGCCGTCGCTGCCCGGGGTCAGGCATGCGGGCAAGGTGCCGGCGCAGGTTTCGGTGGAGGAAGGCTATGCCACGGCGCGCGCGGTGGCGCTCAGCATGTTCGCCTCGCTCAAGCAGGAACTGGGCGACCTGGATCGCGTCAAGCGCCTGGTGCGGCTGTTCGGCATGGTCAATGCCTCGCCGGGTTTCGGCCTGATGCCCAACGTGATCGACGGTGCTTCCGATTTTTTCTACGAGGTGCTGGGGCCGGTC
>JAYTDE010000030.1:0-2189 GCA_043736195.1 Burkholderiales bacterium
ATTGCCGAGACGGGCGACAGGCGTGCCACCACCCGTTTGCCACGCTCTATATCAAGAACCTGCCCACGATATTGCACCTGATTCAGGAAATCCGACAGATTGCGGGAAAACTCGGTGACATTGACGGCGAGCGAGTCCATGGCAAACGGAATCCATTTGTTAATAGGAAAATCAGTTTATCAGAGTTGCCAGCCCATCGCCGCAAGGCTTCTGACTTGCCGCAGTGCTGTCGCTCATGTCGTGTTGGCATCCCGCCGTTTGTCACTTCCTGTTGCGGTCGGCGGACGTACACGATGGCCGTATGGCGGCACCGGCCCGATCGCGCGCATGTCCACTTCCACCATGGTCGGGCCAGGTGTAGCAAGGGCCGCGGCCACGGCGCTGCCGAACATGTCGGCGCGATCGACCCGCCAGAACGGCATCTGCGCCAGCGCCGCCAGGCCGCGCAGGTCCGGCCCCTGCAACTCGCCGTAAAAACGCCGGCCATCCTGGTTCGCATCCTGCAGGAAGGCGATCGCCGCGTAGATGCCGTCGTTCATCACGATCACGCAGAGGTCGGTGCGTTCCTGGCGTGCGGTCCACAGTTCCGTCATGTGCATCGCGAAGCCGCCATCGCCGGCCAGCACCACCACCTTGCGGCCGGCGGCGCCGGCTGCCAGCGCGGCGCCGATGCCGAACGGCAGGCCGGGGCCGATGGCGCCGCTGACCGGATGCACCGAGTCGCGCGGCCCGAAGAGTGGAATGAGGCGATGCGCCCAGGTGTGGCCGGCGACAGTGGCATCGCGCACCCACACCGCGTCGCGCGGCATGGCATGTCGCAGTTGCGCCGGGAAACCGGCATAGGGGCCGAGGCCGGCACGGTAGGCCTCGGCGGCCAGATCGCGGGCGCGCGCCAGATCGGCACCGAAGTCCGGCGCTACCTGCAGGCGGCCGGCAAGGCGCTGCTGCAAGCCGGCGAGCGTTGCCGCCGCGTCGCCGCACACGAACATGGCGTTTGCATAGGTGCGGCCGTTGGCCTGCGGGTCGATATCGACCTGCATCAGGTGCCGCGGCAGGCGCAGCTCGCCGTCGAGCGTTTCGTGGCCGCGCAGGCGCGAACCGACCACCAGCAGTGCGTCGACCCCGGTGTAGAAATCCTCGATCGCCGGTGCGCCATTGCCGTGCAGCGCGCCCAACGTACGCGGGTGGTCTTCGGGCACGATGCCGCGGCCGTTCCACGAACTCACCGCGCCGAAGCCGAGATCGAGCAGGGCACGCGCCTCGGCGCCGGCGCCGCGCGCGCCGTTGCCCAGCCACAGCAGCGGTCGGCGCGCTTGCGCCAGCAGGTCGGCCAGTGCGTCGAGGTCGCGCGCCGGTGCCCGCGCCGGCGGACGCGGCGCCACCAGATCCACAAACGAGGCCGGGCGTGCAACTATCTGCGACTGCAGGTCGGCGGCGATCTCGATGGTGACCGGACCGCGCGGCGCGGACAACGCGTCACAAGCGGCGGCGCTGAGTGCGGCCAGCACCTGGTCGGCGCTGCGCGGGCGATACACCGACTTGCACACCGCGGCCAGCATCGCGCCCTGGCCAGGGAAATCGTGCACCGCACCGCTGTCGCGTCCCTGCAGGCGGGTCACTGTCTGGCCGGTGATATGCAATAGCGGGCTGCCGGCGAAGCGCGCCTCGACTAACGCCGGCACTGCGTTGGCCGCGCCCGGTCCGGTGCTGGTGATCAAGACACCGAGCCCGCCCGACACGCGTGCGTAGGCGTCCGCCATGTGGCCGGCACCGGCTTCACCGCGCGTCGGCACAAAACGGATCACGCCACGCCGGCCGATCGCATCGAGGATCGGAATGTTGTGGATCGAGACGATGCCGAATGCCGTGTCGACCCCGGCGCCGGCGAGAAAATCGGCGACCAGGTCGCCCACGGTGTAGTCCACGCAGCGCCTCCCGCTTACCGCTTATTGCATCTTGATGCCGCGTTCGCGAATCAGCTTGGCCCAGCGCGGCATTTCGCTGCGGATCAGGTCGGCCAGCACTGCCGCACCGCCGCCCTCGACGGTGCCGCCGAGCGCGAGAATGCGCTCCCTGATTTCCGGCGCGGCCAGCGCCTTGTTGGCTTCTTCATTCAAGCGGGTGACGATCTCGCGCGGCATTTGCGGCGGCGCCACGATGGCGAACCAGGCCATGCCCTGCACGTCGGG
>JAYTDE010000031.1:0-2051 GCA_043736195.1 Burkholderiales bacterium
TCGAGTTTCTCGACAACTACGAGCGTGCCTTGAACGTGCACACGCGCCTGTTCGACGGGGTCGAGGCATTGCTGGCCGCCCTCGAAGCGATACCGCGCAAATGGGGGGTGGTCACCAACAAGGCAAAGCGCTTCACAGATCCGCTGGCGCAGTTGATCGGCTTCACCGCGCGCGCTTCCTGCGTGGTGTCCGGCGATACCACGCCGCATGCCAAGCCGCATCCGGCGCCGCTGTTGCATGCGGCGCAGTTAAGCGGCGTCGACCCGCTGCGCTGCATCTACATTGGCGACGACCTGCGCGACATTCAGGCCGGCCGCGCCGCCGGCATGCGCACCCTGGCAGTGACCTGGGGCTACCTGGGAGAAGGCGAACCGCCCGCGAACTGGGGCGCCGATGCGGTGATCGAAACCCCCGCCGCGGTGCTCGACTTTCTCGACTGAATGGACCGCAGCGCCGCATTCGCCGCCCTGATCGAAGCCGATCCGGCCGAGAAGGTACGGCTCACGCGCGCGGCACTGGTGGCGGCTGACGTGACCGGCTACGACCCGGTGCTGGCTGCGAAAGCGCCCGGGCGCCCGCTGCGACCCGAGCTGGTGCACCCGGCACGGGTTCCACAACGCGGCCTGGGCAGCGCAGCAGGGCGCGCGGCGCTGATCCACGCCATCACGCATATCGAATTCAACGCCATCAACATCGCGCTCGATGCGGCGTGCCGCTTCGGCGGCATGCCCGCCGCCTACTACAACGACTGGATGCAGGTCGCCAGCGAGGAGGCCCTGCATTTTTCGCTGCTGGCCGCGCACCTCAATACCCTGGGGCATGCCTATGGCGACTTTCCCGCGCACAACGGCCTGTGGGAAATGGCCGACCTCACCCGCGACGATGTGCTGGCGCGCATGGCGCTGGTGCCACGCATCCTCGAGGCGCGCGGCCTGGATGTGACACCGGCGATCCGCGCCAAGCTTCTCCATCAGGGCGACCTGGCGGCCGCGGGGATCCTCGACACCATCCTGGCCGATGAAGTCGGTCATGTGGCGATCGGCAATCACTGGTATCGCTGGCTGTGTGAAGAACGCGGCGTCGACCCGATGTTGGTTTTCGGTCAGTTAATGATCCAGCACCGCGCACCGAAGATCAGGCCGCCGTTGAATCGCCCGGCGCGCCTGGCCGGCGGGTTCACGATTGCCGAACTCGATGCCTGGGAAACCGGCGGCTGAACTGATGGAACCAACTTGCCTCAAGCGCCGGAGCGGCGACGATCAAGCCGTTTCCAGCACCAGGTGCGGCTTCTTTCCAATCCGCGCTGCGAGCATGATCAACATGTCGAGACTGAATTTCTCCCACTTGCCGCGCACCAGGTCGGACACCCTCGATTGGCCGATTGAAAGCTTGATGGCAGCCTCGTGTTGTGTCCAGCCGCGCTCGGCGATGCGTGTGCGCAAGGTCGCCATCAGATCGGCGCGCATCGCCAGTACGGCGGCCTCCTCAGGCGGGAAGCCGAGATCGATGAACACATTTCCGCTCGACCTTACGACCTTCTTCCTCATGATTTGTCCTTGATGTCCGCATACCGTTGCCGGGCAAGATCAATAGCTTGGGAAACGCCGGCTGCTAGAACTTCTCCACCCACGGCCGCACCTCGATCTCCCAGGTCCATGCATTGCGTGGCTGCCTGATCAGGTGCAAATACGTTTCCGCGATCGCGTCCGGTGCCAGCATGCTGTCCGGCCGGTCGGCGGGTTCCGGCCGCGATGCCGCGCGGATGCCGCCGTCGATGATCACATGCGCCACGTGAATCCCCTGCGGCGCCAGTTCGCGCGCCATGCTTTGCGCCAGTCCGCGCAGGGCGAATTTGCCCATGGCGAACACCGATGAATTCGGGTAGCCCTTGACACTCGCCGACGCGCCGGTGAAGACGATGGTTCCGCTGCCTGCCGCAAGCATGCGCCGCGCCGCCTGCTGCGCCACCAGAAAGCCGCCGAAGGCGGTGATATTGATCGCGCTTGCCACCGCCGTCGGGTCCAGCTCCACCATCGGACCGCGTACCCGCG
>JAYTDE010000032.1:0-9857 GCA_043736195.1 Burkholderiales bacterium
CTGGGCGGTTTCGATCTGGTATTTCGGGCCGAAGACATCAACGACCCGCTATTGGAGGATTGCGCACGTTACATCATGGGCGAGTCGAACCAGTTTCGCTCGATCGGGCGTTACTTCGCGCTGCCGCCAGGCACTGGTGCGTGACGACCGGCGTCCCGGGTCGACAAATCGCTAGACCGCGCGCCCGAGCAAGTTGGCCAGGGCCACGTAGTTTTCCAGGGCGATCTCCTCGGCGCGCGCGGCCGGTGAAATGCCGGCGGCTTCGAGTTGTTGCGCCGTGGCGCGCCCCTTGAGCGTATTGCGCAGCACCTTGCGGCGCTGGCCGAAGGCCTGGGTTACCACCTCGCCCAACAACACTTCGTCGTGCGCCATGCGTTCGGCGGCCGGCTTGGGCACCATGCGAACGATCGCCGAATCCACCCTGGGCGGCGGGTCGAACGCCTCCGGCGGCACGTCGAACAGGTGTTCCATCGTGAAACGGTATTGCAGCATGACAGACAAGCGCCCATAGTCGCGCCCGCCCGGGGGGGCCACCATGCGTTCGACCACCTCCCGTTGCAGCATGAAGTGGCAATCGATGACACTGCTTGCGAAACCGGCAAGGTGAAACAGCAGGGGGGTTGAAATGTTGTAGGGCAGGTTGCCGACCACCCGCAGCTGAGCGCCGCAAGTCGCGGCCAGGGCACCGAAATCGAAGGCCAGCGCATCGCCCTGATGCACTGTGAGGCACGCAGCATCGTGTTGCCTGCGCAGCGTTGCGATCACGTCGCGATCGATCTCGACCGCATGCAGATGCGCCAGATGCTCTATCAATGGCCCGGTCAAGGCACCCAGGCCCGGGCCGATCTCGAGCATCGCATCGTCGGACCGCGGCGCGATGGCGCGCACGATCGCGGCGATCACATCGGGGTCGGTTAAGAAATGCTGGCCGAAGCGCTTGCGCGGGGTATGGGACACGTGGTGCTGGAACAGGGGAGCGAACGACGATTGTCGCGTATCGCCCGCATCCTTGTTGAAGACTGACACTACCGGGTCGCGCGGGGGCAGGCACAATGCCAATTCCCTTCCCTCCGGCATACTTCGACCTTGCCTTGCAAGGCTCACGATCAACCGCAATCACTGCAAAGGAAGCCTGCGCATGGCCATCGAAAGATTCATGGTTCCCGGCGAGCCGCTGCCATTCAGCCACTACTGCCATGTGGTCAGGGCTGGCGCCCATATCTACCTGTCCGGCGCGGTGGGGATCGCCGCGGACGGCAACATTCCGACCACCACAGCGGAACAATTCCGGCTCGCGTTGCGCAGCATGGACCACTGCCTGCGCCACGCCGGCGGCCTGCCGGAACACATCGTCAAGGTGAACGTCTACATGACGCGCATCAGCGAACGCGGCCTGATCAATCCATTACGCGAGACCTACTTCGGCCGGCATCGCCCGGCTTCCACCCTGGTGGAAGTGAGCGCACTGGTCGATCCGCGGCTATCGGTTGAGATCGAGGCGGTTGCTGTATTGCCGGACTAGGGCCCGTTCGCACAAAATGCACATGCCGTCAGGGCTTGCGCGCGCGCCGAAACGGCGCCTGATACAGCCAGACCGGGCGGCCGTCGGCGCCCTGAACCACTGCAGTGGCCTCCAACTCCTCGGCCGCAAACGCCAGACTGACAAGCCACGCACCGGACCTCAACTCGGCGGCTGCCTTGGCAACCGCGCGCGGCATGCTTTCCGGCCGCTGAAACAGGTACACCAGGTTGTAGGTGCTCCAGTCCGCTCGCCAGATGTCGCCCTGACTGACCCTGGCCCAAGGGCACAAGAGCGAGGCCGCGGCGCGCAGCGGCCAGCTCCACTCGATGCCGAAAAAGCGTGCATCGGGAAAGGCTATGCGCAGTGCCTTCAAGCCATGACCTAAGCCGCAGCCGGCATCCATTATCGCGGCGCCGGCGGGCAACCGGACATGTTTCGGCAGTTCGACCAGAGCCTGTGCAGGGGTGGGAAACAGCGGCGCATCGCGCCACGCATGGACCGGGTAGATCAACACGATCACAAGCAATGGCACAAGCCAAGCCCAGGCCGGCATGCCGGCCGCACCCGACAATAGCAGCGACAGCGGAAAGCCGATAGCGATAACCAGCTTGCGCCAGATGGTGGCGCCGAACACGCTGCACAGCACGCAGCCAGCCGACACCAGTGCGAATGCCGGCGCGATCGGCAATTGCGCATAGGCCAGCAATCGATATGTCAACCAGGCGCCGACCCAGACCAGCAGGGCCGGGACCGGCCATCGCAATGCATTCACGGAAGTCTCGACAGGCTTTGGGGCAACAGGGTGAGCAAGAATAGACCACTCACGTGGAAACCCGCGCCAAACTTGCAGTGCGCCTTTGCGGCACCAGGCCTTGAGGCTACTGCTCGACCTTGATATTCGACTTTTTCACCACCGGCCCCCACAGATCGATCTGCTGTTGCACGAAGGCCCGGTATTCGGCCGGGCTGCTGGCCATCACTTCATAGCCCGACGACACCAGCGTGGCGCGCACCTTGCGGTCGGTCGCGGCGGCGACGAATGCGGCGTTGAGTTTTTCAATGATCGCTTTGGACGTGCCACCCGGTGCTGCCACGCCGTAAAAGCCGTAGGCCTCGAAACCGCTGAAGCCGGCTTCCGCGAACGTCGGAATATCCGGCAACACCGGTGAACGCTTCGAGGTTGCCAGCGCGATGCCGCGAGCGCGACCACTGATCACCTGCGGGCCGCTCGGGATATAGGCGTCGAACAAGACCCTGGTCTGGCCGCCGAGCAGATCCTGCAGCGCCGGTACCGATCCCTTGTAGCCCACGTGCACCTGCTTGATGCCCTGCTCGCTGAAGAAATACTCGCCCAGCAAGTGCCCCATGGTGCCAACGCCGGCCGATGCGTACTGGAAGCCGCCCTTTTCCGCGCTTTCCCTTTTCGCATACTCAACCAGTTCCTTCAGATTCTTGGCCGGCACGGCAGGGTTGACCAGCACCAGCCCCGGAATCCGCGCCACCAGGCTTACGTACTCGAAGTGTTTCATCGGGTCATACGGCAGCTTCAGGCCGAGCGCGGTGTTAAGTGCGATCGGTGCCGCCGCGAACAACAGCGTGTAGCCGTCGGGCGCTGCCTTGGCCACCATGTCGTTGCCGATCATGGTGAAGCCGCCGGGCCGGTTTTCGATCACCACCTGCTGCCCGAGTCGCTCGCTGGCGAGCGGCGCCACCGCGCGCGCCACGGTGTCCAACGCGCCACCGGGGGTGAACGGCACGATCATGCGAATGTTGCGGGTCGGATAAGCGCCTTGCGCGAAACTACTACCGGCGGCGACAAGCGGCGCTGCCGCGAGAGTGCGAATCAGACGGCGACGGTTATTCACTATGTTGGCTCCTCAAGGTTCTTCAGTCCGGCCAGGCGCCCCAGCGCCTCTTCGGTCTCATCGATCAGGCGTCGCATGGTCTCGTCCACCGACGAGATCTCGCGTACGTATGCCACGCTCTGCCCGGCCGCCTCCCACAGCAGCGGCGCGACGCGGTGCTCGCGCACCGCCGCCATGATCTCGCCCACCAGCACCTGCTGGTAGGGCATCTTGAGCGCCGCTGGCGCACCGGGCGCGGACCATTCGTCACTCCATGCGGTACGCAGCATGCGCAGGGTCTTGCCGCTCCATGAGCGCGAGATCACGGTGTCTTCGCTGCCGGCGGCGATCAGGTGATCGGTGATGAGTTTGTCGACCGCATGCTCCTGTGTGGCAAGCCAGATGGTGCCGGTCCACACCCCTTGCGCACCGAGCGCCAGCGCGGCGGCGATCTGGCGCCCGGTGGCGATACCGCCGGCGGCGATCACCGGCACGCGCCCGGCCTGATCCACCACTTGCGGCACCAGCGAAAGGGTACCCACCGTGCCGGTATGCGCGCCGGCGTCGTAACCCTGTGCCACCAGCAGATCGACCCCGGTGGCCAGGGTACGCGCCGCATGGCGCGGCGAGCCTATCAGGGACAGCGTGACCTGGCCCGCCGCCCGGGCGCGCGCGACCACGTCCGCAGGCGTGCCCACCGCCATCGCAAACAGGTTGGCGCCCGAGCGAATCACCGCATCGGCTTGCGCCGCGAACAATTCCTGCGAACGCACATGATTGACGAACAAGTGGCCCTTGGTCGACGGCGGCACCTGATACTTCTCGCGCAAGTGCTCGATGAAGCGCGTGTGTTCCGGCGGAATCTCGGCCGCCGCCGCCGCCCGGTCATCGCGGTCGACGGTGACCGTTGGCAGCAGGATGTCGAGTCCGAACGGCCGCCCTTCGCACATTTCCTTAAGCAAACGCGCGTTCTCGATGATCTGCGCCGGCAAGTCGTGGGTGGCGCCGTACACACCGTAGCCGCCGGCGCGACTCACCGCCGCGGTGACTTCAAGGCTGTGGGCGAACGAAAAAATCGGAACATCGATGCCCAGGCGCTCACAGAGCGGAGTGCGAAAGGCGATGCGGCGTGCCGGCGTGGCGGTCATGGAATGTCCTTGCAGTGGGAGGCGTCAGGCGCGCGTGATCAGTACCGCATCAAGCGCCAGCGCCTTCATGCCGGCGACACCGGCGTGATCGCGTGGCAGCACGATGAAAGGGTTGAGGTCGAGACTCTCGAGCGTGTCGGCATGCGCCGCGGCAAAAAGCGACAGCACGACGATCGCTTGCACCAGCGCGTCGATGTCCGACGGCGGCGCGCCGCGCATGCCGTCGAGAATCCTGCGCGCGCGAATCTCGTCGACCATGGCGCGCGCCTCGGTAGCGTCGATCGGCGCCACCCGAAAACTCACATCCTTGATCGCCTCGACCAGGATGCCGCCAATGCCGAACATCACCACCGGGCCGAACACCGGATCGCGCTGCACGCCGAGAATGCACTCGATCCCGCCCCTGATCATCGGCGCGACCAGCACGCCATCGACCTGCGCATCCGGTTGCGCGGCGCGCGCCGCGGCGGTGACCGCGTCGAAAGCGGCGCGCACCGCAGCGGCGTCGGCCAGGTTGAGCTTGACCCCGCCTACATCACTTTTGTGGATGATGTCGGGCGAAGACAATTTCACCACCACCGGAAATCCGAACTTCTGCGCCGCCGCAACGGCCGCATCTGCCGACACCGCATGGGCGCTGGGCATCACCGGCAACCCGGCCTGCGCCAGCAGTTGCAGGGCCTCGTACTCGGTCGGTGGCCGGGTCGGCAAGGGCGCGCAGGCCGGCAGGTCGAGGGCCGTTCGCGCCGCCGCGCGCCGCGCATTGTCAGCCATGAAGGCCAGTGCGCCGAAAGCACGCACCGCGCCGCTCGGCTCCTCCATTACCGGAATGCCGGCCGCCTCGAACTGCTGGCGCTGCTCGGGCCGGACCAGGCCGTTCACCCCCAGCGGAATAGTCGGGTGGCGCGCATGCACGGCGACGAGCGTATCGACATTGAACTGCGCCCGCGTCGAGCCCAGCAAACCAGCGGCCGGAAAAAACAGTGCCATGTCGTAACGACCGTCGTCGACGCCGCGACCCAGCATGCGCTCCAAGGTTGTTTCCAGCAACTCCGGATGATTCTGGAACTGGCCGGTGATGTCGACCGGGTTGCGCGGGCCGGCGAAGGAAACCACAGCGCGAATATCGGCCTGCGCCGCCGCCGGCATTTCGGCCACGTCAAGCCCGACATCGACCGCTTCGTCCGCCATCAGGACACCGACCCCGCCCGAGGTCGTCAGCAAGCCGATGCGATTGGATGCCGGGCGCGGGCAGATCGAGGCGGCATAGCCGACACTGAAAAGTTCATCCACCGTACGGGCGCGCCACACGCCGTATTGGCGGAACATGGCATCGTAGACCGCATCCTCGCCGGTCAGCGCGGCGGTATGCGAAGCCGCAGCGGCACTGCCCAAGGCAGTGCGGCCAACCTTAGTGATTGCCACGCTCTTGCCCATGGCGCGTGCCAAAGCCAGCGCGCGCTTGAGCTTTTCGCCGTCGCGGCAGCCTTCCATGTAGCCCAGGATCACGCTGGTGTCAGGGTCGCGCGCCAGCCACTCGACGCAGTCGGCGAACTCGATATCGGCTTCATTGCCGGTGGTCATCCAGTACGACATGCCCAGTCCCTTGATGCGCGCCAGCGAATAGGCGAAGGCGCCGAACGCGCCCGACTGGCTGACGATCGCGATGTTGCCGGGCTTGGTCTCGCCGGCACGCGGCGCCGGTGAGAAGGTGGCATAGACGCCGGTCTTGAACGCCATCACGCCCAGGCAGTTGGGCCCCAGCAGGCGCACTCCGGCTTGCCGCGCGCGCACCGCAAGCGTTTGTTGCGCCGCACGCCCGGCCTCATCAACTTCGGCGAAGCCGGAGGAAAAAAGTACCAGCGCCTTGACACCAGCGCTGATCGCATCCTCCAGCGTTGCCAGCACTGCCGTCGCCGGCACCGCGATGATGGCTACGTCGATCGGTGCCCCCACCGCGGCAAGCGTCGGCCAAGCCTTCAGGCCCTGCACTTCCGCGTATTTGGGATTGATCGGGATCAGGCGGCCGCGATAGCCGCGCCGCAGCATGAGGTCGAGCGGCACGCCGCCGATGCGGCCCACGTCGTTGGTGGCGCCGACCACGGCCACCGAGGATGGATTGAAAAGGGCGTCGAGGCCCGGGTCTGATGTTTCCAAGATATGCCCTCGCGTTGTTGATGCCAACCCGGCGTCCGCTATTGCCCCAGCGATGCTTCGACCTGCCGCGCCAGCGCAAGCAACCTCGGGCCCAGATCGGCCTCGAGTTCGCCCGGCTTGAGTTGATACGCGGCCACCACACAGTTGAACGACAAGGCCTCGACGCCACCCGGCATGCGGATCGGCACACCGACGGCCGACATGCCATGGCGCTGATCGCCATGCGAAACACAAAACCCGGCTTGCCGGAAGCGCACAAGCTCGCATTCAACCCGCGCCTGCACGTCATTCCATTCATGGCGTGCCGCGGCGCGCACCTCGGCTAACAACGCGGCCCGTTCGGGTAGCGCGAGCGCGGCCAGCAGCGCATAGCCCATCGCGGTGACTTCCAGCGGCCGGATCGCGCCTACGTCTGGGCGAGCGGTAATCGCCTGAGCGTTCTGGCAACTCTCCACCAGCACCAGATCCAGGCCGCGCCGCATGCCCAGGGATACCGCACCCTTGACCGTGTCGGCCAAGCGCTGCATCAGCGGTCGCGCCACACGGCGTACACCCAGGTGCGCCAGAAACGGGTGAGCCAGTTCCAGCACGGCGGGGCCGAGTGAATACTTGTCGCGGGTGCCGGGCTGGCGCAGGTAACCCAGTTGCACCAAGGTGTGCGCCAGGCGCGACACTGTCGGCCGCTTGAGTCCGGTGCGTTGCGCCAGATCCCGGTTGCCGAGAAACTCTTCAGCCGGCGTGAACGCGCGCAAAACCGCCAGGCCACGCGCCAGGGTAGTGGCGAAGTACGGGTCGGTTTCGAGTTTGGCAGTCGGCAAGCCAAGCTTTCGTGCACAAGTCCGGTGTGCAAAGTGCACAGGTCGGAGACTAACAGCTCCACGACAATTATGTCAATATTACAAACACATTTCCATTATGTTGAACAGTATGGGAGTTCCGAGCGGCGCGGCGCACCACGAGGCGCACACGTACAATGGAAGACTTGCCGACGTTTTCCATCAAGCTTGCGCCTGGTTGCCGGGCATCATGTCAGGCCAATCGGCCGGAATCCGCAGCTTTTGTAGCTGCGCTCAACTTGCAATCGTCTCCGGGAGTGTTGTAGTCGTGTCGGTAGCGCGCTTCTCGGTCTTGAGCCTGAACATCCACAAAGGCCTGTCGCCACTCAACCGGCGGGTGATCGTGCATGAACTACGCGAAGAACTGCATGCGCTGTCGCCCGACATCGTGTTTCTGCAGGAGGTGCAGGACGTGCACGCACGCCACGCCGCGCGCCATTCCGACTGGCCGGTGCAAGCGCAGAGCCGCTTTCTGGCCGAAGGCTTGTGGCCTGAAGTGCACTACGGGCGCAACGCGGTCTCCGATCACGGCCATCACGGCAACCTGATCCTGTCGCGCTTTCCGGTGGGCACGGTACGCAATGACGACATTTCGGAACACCGCTTTGAGCGTCGCGGGCTGCTGCACGCGTTGATCGACATCAAGGGCGTCCCGACACACTGCTTTTGCGTGCATCTGGGGCTGTTCGAACGTGGCCGGCGCAAGCAGATAGAGACCATCATCGAAGCAGTCATCGCGCGTGCCGGCGCCAGCGATCCGGTAATCATCGCCGGCGACTTCAACGACTGGCGCAACCACGCCGAGGAGCGGCTGGCCGAGATTGGCCTCATCGACGTGTTCCGTGCCAGCCACGTACGCCTGCCGCGCACCTTCCCGGGTCGCCTGCCGCTGCTGCGCCTGGACCGCATTTACGTGCGCGGCTTCAAGCCGATCCAGGTACAACGTCTGTCGAGCTGGAAGGGCCTGTCCGACCACCTCGCGCTGCACGCCACCTTCCACCTGCCGTGAATTACCCGCTGCGCTCCGGCAACCACATCGACCTGCTCGATTCCGGTGCACAGTTCTTTCCAGCCCTGATCGCGGCGTTTAATGCGGCGCGCCACGAGATCTTCTTCGAAACCTACATCTATGGCGAGGACGACACCGCCCAACAGGTGACCGACGCCCTGGCGGCGGCGGCACGGCGCGGCGTCGCGGTGCGCGTAATCGTCGACGGCTTCGGCGCGCGCGATATGGCGGAAGCTTATCGCGCCAGCCTGGCCGCGGCCGGCGTCGAACTGCTGGTCTACCGGCCACCACTGTGGTGGCAACCGGTGCGCGGGTTGCGGCGCATGCATCGCAAGCTGGCCGTGGCCGACCAGGCGCTGGCGTTTGTGGGCGGCATCAATATCATCGACGACTGGAACACACCTGACGAGGTGCCGCCACGCTACGACTATGCCGTGCGCATCGCCGGCCCGCTGGTGGTCGATGTGGCCGAAGCCACCTGGCACCTGTGGGTGATTGTGTCCTACACGGCGTTCCGACGCCGGGCATGGCGCGTCGTGCCGCCACCGCCGCCTCCGGCAGTCGCGGGCCAGATGCCCGCACGTTTCCTGGTACGCGACAACCTGGCTCACCGGCGTGACATTGAAGACGCCTACCTGGCGGCGATAAGCGGCGCACGCGCCAGCATACTGCTGGCCATCGCCTATTTCCTGCCCTCCAGGCGTGTCTTCGACGCGCTGGCCAGCGCAGCGCGGCGCGGTGTGGTGGTACGCATCCTGCTGCAGGGCCCGAGTGACCAGCCTCTACTCAAGCGTGCCAGCCAGTTTCTGTACCGCCGCCTGCAGGCCGCCGGCATCGAAGTGATCGAATACCGCAAAAGTTTCCTGCACACCAAGGTGGCTGTGATCGACGACCTGTGGGCCACGGTTGGCTCATCCAACCTGGATCCCTTCAGTCTGCTGCTGTCGCGTGAAGCCAATGTCGAGATTTTCGACCCCGGATTCGCCTCGACCCTCAGGACCAGTCTCGAGTCAGCCATCGCCAGCGGTGGCGAAGTCGTCACCGCTGGCACCCTCGCACGCTATGGCTTGACGACACGCCTGGTGCAGTGGGCCAGTTACCGCTTTTCGCGCGCCCTGATCGACTGGCTCAATCTGGCGAAAAAGAACTAGCCGCCATGCTTGTCCGTCGGTAGCATACGCAGTCCGGGCGCGCCGCGCCCGCGCAACTTGTGACGTATTTGTTCATCTAACGGGAATAGCACTTACATAGACGTTTGTCGCCCTCGAGTATGCGCATAGGCGCTAACCTTGCTCATTCCTCCCCCTTCAAGGGGGAGGTTAGGAGGGGGATGGGGACCTT